>JAJAZK010000260.1 GCA_026785765.1 Rhodoferax sp.
GCCTGGTTCGGTCCCGCTGGGTGCCCCCGGTTTGGCGGTCGCGCCCGGACGGGCGGGCGACTCCGCAGTATCGGCGAGCCGCGTGCCAGGCGCCGCTTCAACAAGGTCATCGGCGCCAGCGCCAGCACAGAAACGCGCTGCCCCGCCGCCGCGCAAACCCGCTGTGCCAAAGCCGGTGTCCGCAAAGCCAACTGGGGCAGCAGCGGCGCCGCCGCCAGCACCGCCAATTACTGAAAAGCTCCAGGCCGGGCGTACGGCCGGGCAGTCCCGGCTCAAGCTCGATCCGATCGAGGTGTTGGCGGAGCGCGTTGCCACACTGGAGTCGAGTACCGCCAACGTGCCGAATGAACTGGCAACACGTGGGGCACAAGAGGCGCAGCGACTCAAGGCGCTGGAAGACAACGTGAAAAGCCTGCTAGCGCTGGCCAGCAAGAACGAAGCCAGCCTGCTGGACTTGCGCACCCGTTTGCAACAGGCCGAATCGGAGCGTTATTCGAATCCGGTGATCTATGTGCTGGCGCTGCTGTTGCTGGCAAGTCTCGCATCGATCGCGGTGTTGTTGACGCGCCGCCGGCGCTCTTCCAGTGGTGCTGCCGGAAACTGGTGGAGCGACAGTCCATCCACCGAGAAGGCGCGTTTGCCCGAAGCGATGGTGACGACTGGGCGGGTGCCAGCCAACTCTGGTTTTGCACCAGTCTCGGCGCCCGCGCTGGTTTCCGCTGATGACTCCCTGCCGACGCCGCTGGAGCAGTCGCGTGCGGGAGGACCGCGCTCCCGACCGGCGCCGATCACGCAGGTCGATGTCAGTCTGGTGGAAATGAGCGAGTCAACCTTTGACCGCTTGATGCAGTCCGGTGCGACCCACAGCGCGGTACGCACGCCAAAGGAAATCGCAGGGCAGCCAGTTGCCGGGACGGCAGTGCCGCCCAATGACGTGCGCCTGATCAATTCGGACGAGTTGTTTGACATTCGCCAGCAGGCTGAGTTCTTTGTATCGTTGGGCCAGACGGACCAGGCGGTGCGGATTCTCGAGAACCGGATCAGCGAAAGTGGTGAGTCAAGCCCGTTAGCCTACTTGGACCTGCTCAAGATATTTCACGCTTTGGGGCTGAAGGCGGATTTCCGCCAGGTTCGCGAAGACTTCAATCTGCTGTTCAACGCCAGGCTGCCCGACTTTGCCGGGTTTGGTGAAGAAGGACGGGATCTGGAGTCTTTCTCCGGAGCGATGGCGCAGATCGAAGCGGTCTGGGGTACACCGCAAACTGCTCTGCTACTGGAGTCCATGGTATTTCGTGACCAATGGAACTCGGAGCGCGAGGTCTTTGATACCGCCGCGTTCCGTGACCTGTTGCTGCTGCACGCAGTTGCCCAGACTGCGGATGGCCTTGCGGACGAGCTGGTCGCCCCGGTGGCTGGGTCCATTGCGCGCAGTATGCCGCCGGCCCAGTTTGGACCTACGTTGCCGCAGAGCGCAGGCCCAGTCCCCGCAACCGACGCGCCTTTGCCGCAATTGGATGGCCTGACTGAAGTCGACATCGACTTGACCGATCCGGGCCTGTATGCGAACAACAGCACAGCGGCTGCGAGCACTGGTCCGTCGCCGGCTGCGTTGGGCGATTTGATCCAGTTCGATCTGCCCGGCCCTGACGCGACAGCCGGTCCCAAGCTCGGCGCCTAGGGCGCCGCGGGTTCCCAGGGCGCCTGTTCAGCGTCGCACCTGTAACGCGCCGGGATTTACGATATTGCTGGGTGTGCCGCGGATGAAGTTGGTGACACTGTCAAACGCGGCACTGAAAACCAGTTCGTAGCTGTCGAGTTCGACGTAGCCGATGTGCGGTGTACAAATGCAGTTCTCAAGCCGTAACAGGGCATGGCCCTGCAGGATAGGTTCGGCTTCGAAAACATCCACCGCTGCCATGCCCGGTCGGCCGCGGTTGAGTGCCGCGATCAACGCATCTGGCTCAATCAGTTCGGCACGCGAGGTGTTGACCAGCAAGGCCGTCGGTTTCATGCGTTGAAGATCTTCCGGACGGACAATGCCCCGCGTGTCATCGGTCAGTCGCAGATGCAGGCACAGTACATCGCTGCGCGAGAACAAGTCCTCGCGGGATGCCGCAGTGACAATCCCGAGCGCCTGCGCACGTTGCCGCGATGGCTCGCTGCCCCAGACCAGAACCTGCATGCCAAATGCTTTTCCATACGCAGCGACCAGGGAGCCGATTTTTCCGTAGCCCCAGACACCCAGGGTTCTGCCGTGTAATCGGTTGCCAAGCCCGAAATTGGAGGGCATCGACGCCGCCTTCAGCCCGGACTGTTGCCACGCCCCATGTTTGAGATTGCCGATGTACTGCGGCAGACGGCGCATCGCCGCCATCACGAGGGCCCAGGTCAGTTCGGCCGGCGCGACCGGGGAGCCGGTACCCTCGGCAACAGCGATGCCGCGTTCCGTGCATGCCTGCACGTCGACGTGGCTACTGAGGCGACCGGTTTGTACGACCAGCTTGAGTCTTGGCAGCTTTTCAATCAATGGGCGTGTCAGGTGCGTGCGTTCACGAATCAGCACGATCACGTCGGCATCCTTGAGGCGTATGGATAGTTGGCCTATGCCTTTGACCGTGTTGGTGTAGACCTTGGCCTGGAAGGGTTCCAGCTTGCTGGCGCAGGCGAGTTTGCGCACTGCATCCTGGTAGTCGTCAAGGATCACGATATTCATTCGCGTATTGTGCCCTGCCCGTTTGCGGGTCCTGCACTCAGCAGCGTTGGGCTGCTGCCACCCGGAATCTGGACCGACGACGCCCCTGCTGCCAGCCCGGGTTGGTACTCACGCATCGAAGTCCACCCCAAAAAGGAAACCGCATGTCCATCTCAATGTCGTCGGCGAGCTTGCCAGTCTGTGCCACCATGCTGGGCAACCTCAGCCACATGCTGACCAAGGCCCGGGCCTTTGTAGAGACGAAAAAATCTGACCCTGGCGCACTCACGAACTGCCGACTGGCGCCCGACATGTTGCCGTTCACGCGCCACGCAATGATTGCCTGTGATGCCGTCAAGAACGGTGTGGTGCGCCGCATGTTTGTCCATATGACGATGGCCTACGCCATTCTTCGTTACAACGGCGTAGCGCTGGGCAAGGCGGACTATCTGGTCGGCGCGGCTGCCTGATCGGGCGGGCAGAAGCCCGCCGAAGGCTCGCATCCGGCGGTCAATTCGCAATACGCAAGGCTGCCTCGTGCTCGGCCATGCGGTCAAGTTCTGCGCATACATCTGCCATGCGCCCGGAAATGATCAACCGCCCGGAGTGGGAGCTCGCACTTCCGCTTTCCACAATGCGCAGCACGCGCAAGGCGGGTCGTTTCTGCGCTGTTCTGCGCATCACCGGACCCGCAGGGCGTGCCAGCGGGCGGTCTGGCAAAGGCTTGCTGGCAGCAAGCGGCTGACGTAACTGCGGGCGCGGCGTCACGTGTTGTGTTCGGTTGGCAGCGCCACCAAAACGCCGCAAGGCGGCAACCATAGGACCCACAATCGCCCATGCGGTCAGCCACGTCGTATTCATCATCACATCCTTCAGTTTGCGAACTACATCAGCATGGTGTTGCGAATCAATCCGACGGCCAGACCTTCAATCTCGAACGGCTCACCTGGTTCGACCACGATGGTCTGGTAGTCCGGGTTTTCAGGGTGTAGTTCGATCAGATGCTTGTTGCGCCGAAACCGCTTGACGGTTACTTCGTCACCCAATCGCGCCACCACAATCTGGCCATTCTTGGCCTCCTTGGTCGCCTGCACTGCCAGCAGGTCACCGTCCATAATGCCGGCGTCGCGCATCGACATGCCGCGCACCTTGAGCAGGTAATCGGGTTTGCGCTGGAACAGGCTGCTCTCCACGTAGTAGGTCTGGTCCACATGCTCCTGCGCCAGGATGGGCGATCCTGCCGCGACCCGCCCGATCAACGGCAAAGCCAATTGCGCCAGGCTTTGCAGCGGCAGGGAAAACTGCTTGTTGCGCGACTCGTTGATGGAGCGCAACGCATCGCTGCGCAGCCGGATTCCGCGCGAGGTGCCGCTGACCAGTTCGATCACGCCCTTGCGTGCCAGGGCCTGCAGGTGCTCCTCGGCGGCATTGGCAGACCGAAAGCCCAGTTCCGTGGCAATCTCGGCGCGTGTAGGTGGCGCTCCCGTGCGGGCGATGGCGCTCTGGATCAAATCCAGAATCTGCTGCTGGCGCGCGGTAAGCTTCACTTGCAACTGTGGCACATTGATCATGTGAACTCCTTGACTATGTTCAGCGACGTTTACTGTTTTAATATCCAGTAGCTGTATTTTTAACCAGTTTTCGGATTAATGCAAGCCATGGCAGAAATAAATCGCAAGACGGTAGTGGTGCTGGGCACGGGCGGGACCATCGCCGGTACCGCAAGCAGCCCGACCGATAACGTGGGATATGCGGCTGCACAGTTGGGTGTTGATGCGCTGCTGCAGGGACAAGGCAACTGGCTGTTGGCGATGGCCGACCTGGAAAGTGAGCAGGTCGCGCAACTGGACAGCAAGGACATGGACTTTGAAGTGTGGCGACTGCTGGCGCGGCGCTGCGTGCATCATCTGGCCAGGTCCGAGGTGTGTGGCATCGTGATTACGCATGGCACCGACACGATGGAGGAGACGGCTTTTTTTCTGCAGCGGGTACTGGGTAGCGCCGGGATGGGAACCAAGCCCGTGGTGTTGACCGGTGCGATGCGTCCGGCCTCTTCGATAGCAGCAGATGGCCCACAAAACCTGCGCGACGCACTGACGCTGGCTTTGGACGACCAGGCCACTGGCGTGATGTTGGCTTTCGCGTCGGTCATGCATTCCGCAGTCAATGTACGAAAAACGCATACCTACCGTCTCGACGCTTTCGGTTCAGGTGATGGCGGGCCATTGGGGTACGTCGAGGAAGGCGTGGTGCGCTGGGTGCGGCGCGCCGAGCAAGGCGGCGGCGATGCAGGCGAACTCGCCCGGCTGCTGCCTCGCATTGTGTCCTCCCGTGCTGCATTTCCACGGGTCGAGCTGGTCGCGAGCGGCGCAGGTGCAGACGCCTTTGTGGTCGATGCCCTGTTGCAGCATGGCCAGGCGACCGGCACACCGGTGCGCGGCATCGTGGTGGCAGGCACCGGCAACGGGGCTGTGCACCACGCCCTGGAAGCGGCGCTTGCGCGCGCGCGAGACGCCGGCGTTGCTGTGGTGCGCGCCAGCCGTTGCGGCGATGGGCGGGTACTGCCTCGCAGCGATGACACGTTTGCGGATTGCGGCAGCCTGACACCTGCCAAGGCGCGCATTGCGCTGATGCTCAGCCTGCTGGCCGCTGCGGCACCAAGTATTTAGGAAGCCAGTGCGTCAAAGGCCCGCTGGCGGACTTCTTCGACCGAACCGGTACCACTGATCGCGCGGTACTTTGGCGCGTGTGCTGGTTCTGCCCGTGCCCAGTTCGAGTAGTAGTCCACCAGCGGACGCGTCTGGGCGCTGTACACGTCCAGGCGTTTCTTGACGGTGTCTTCCCGATCATCGTCGCGCTGTATCAGCGCTTCTCCGGTCACATCATCGACCCCTGGCTGTCTGGGCGGATTAAACGTGAGGTGGTAGGTGCGGCCCGAGGCTGCGTGGGAACGGCGACCGCTCATGCGTTCGACAATCGCGTCGAACGGCACGTCGATTTCCAGCACGCAGTCGAGGCGCACTTCGGCGGCTTTCATCGCCTCGGCCTGCGGAATGGTGCGTGGGAAACCATCAAACAAGAATCCTTTGGCGCAGTCCGGCTGGGTAATGCGTTCCTTGACCAGGCCAATGATGATGTCGTCGCTGACGAGTGCGCCCGAGTCCATCACCTTCTTGGCAGACAGACCCATCGGCGTTGCCGCCTTGACTGCTGCGCGCAGCATATCGCCGGTGGATATCTGCGGTATGCCGTACTTCTGGCAGATGTACGAGGCCTGCGTACCTTTACCGGCACCGGGCGGGCCTAGCAAGATGAGTCTCATGGAATTCCTCGTTAGTTGTGATCCGTTTGCAATGCCCAGGATTGCTGCGGATCCTTGTCGCGCCAGAGAATAGCACGCGTCCTGCGAGCTGCCGGACGGGAGGCCGTCAATGTCCCAACATTTGGCGCACGCGTTCCAGATCCTGCGGCGTGTCGACGCCGGCTCCGGGAGGCTGGGTGGTGAAGTGGACCACGATGCGGTGCCCGTGCCACAGCGCACGCAACTGCTCCAGGGCCTCCAGGCGCTCCAGTGGTGCCGGAGCTAGCTGCGGGAACAAACGCAAAAATCCGGCCCGGTATGCGTAAATGCCAATGTGGCGCAGTGGCGTAGGCAGTTGGCCAGTCGCTGCGCCATTGCGCTGGTTCCACCACGCCGCGTCCAGATGGTCCCGGGTATAAGGAATCGGCGCACGACTGAAATAGAGGGCGTTTTGTTGCGCGTCCAATACCACCTTGACGACATGGGGGCTTAGGTAGTCGTCCAGGCTGGCAATCGGGTGAGCCGCAGTACCCATGCTCGCGCCGGGGTGCGCCTGCAGGGCAGCCGCCACCGCATGCGGCAGCGCCGGTTCGATCAATGGCTCGTCGCCTTGCACGTTGACCACCATATGGTCGTCGGCCAGGCCCAGAATGTTACAGGCTTCGGCCAGCCGGTCGCTGCCCGAGAGATGGTCTTGCCGGGTCAGCACCGCCTCGACACCATGGGCTGCACACGCAACACGGATGCGCTCGCTGTCGCAGGCAACGACGACACGCATCGCGCCTTCGTCCGCATTACATGTGGCGACCCGGCGCGCTACCCGCACCACCATCGGCAACCCGGCGATGTCGGCCAGGGGCTTGTCAGGCAGGCGCGTCGAAGCCAGCCGTGCCGGTATCAGGATCGTGAAGCGCATCGTTTGCAGCCGGTGGGTGGCGGTGGCACCGGCAGCTGCCGTTCAAAGCCCGAGCTCTTCATCACCCAGAGTGCGCGCTTCTTCTTCCAGCAGTACCGGTATGCCGTCGCGCACCGGGTACGCAAGCCGGGCGCTGCGCGACAACAACTCCTGGTGCTCCTTGTCATACTCCAGCGCACCTTTGGTGACGGGGCAGACCAGGAGTTCAAGCAGGCGGGTATCCATGCGGCAATGATAACTTTCTACCGGTTCTGGCCAGCAACAATGCCCCCAGCGCCACCCAGAACTCCGGGTCAATGTCGATCTCCAGTGGCACTGCCAACGCGTCGGGGCGCAGAGTCCACACCTTTGCGGCATCCTTCTCGGTACACAACAGGCAGTTGTCGGCTGCACCCTCGAGGTCGCGTGGCAGGATGTCTGCATGGTCGGCCAGTGCGGTGCTGCCCTTGAGCACAATTCCGACCGCGCGCAGCATGGAGAAAAACTGTTCGGGTTGGGCGATGCCGGCGATCGCCCACATCGGCTTGCCAGGCCGACCCGACGTGTCGCGCAAGTCCGACAACCCCACTTTGGCGCCATCGGCGCGCAGCGCGAAGGCGCCTAGGCGGCGGTGCATCCCATACCGGTTGGCGGCAAACAGCTTGCCGGAGTCCAGAACCATGTCGCAGTTGCGCGGCCACACTTCGCGCAATGGACCGGCGGGCAGCAACCAGCCGTTGCCAACACCCCGTTCGTCAAAAACGCAGATCTCCAC
>JAJAZK010000261.1 GCA_026785765.1 Rhodoferax sp.
ATTCTTAGGGTCGAAACCCAACGCTCCCATCGGAGCATCTCTTCTCTTCGCCGCGCTCGCCATCGAGTCCTTTCGCGCGGGTCGACGTACGTCGATCGTGGTCGCCGCGCTTTGCATGATCGCATTGGGCGACGACGAAGCAGCAGCCCTGCCGTCGCAGGCACCCTGGCGCGCAAGTGCAAGCGCGTGCAGCGAGGGCTGGTTGTCACTGAGTGGCCGCCATGGTGGGGCAGGCAGGACGTTCCATTGCCCGTTCGCCCCGTAGCGCGCGTACACCTTGACCTCCCCAGTAAGGCAACGGATGGCTTCGTAACTGGCGCTGGTGTTACCGCCAGGTGCGGTGGCTACGACGACGTACCGGACAATGCCGTCCGAGGTAACTCGCAGCGTTGTCGGGTCCACACCGAATAGCGTGCTCAAGTGCCGCGGCATTTCTAACGGCAACAATGCGTCGGTCTTGAACGCGGGCGGCGGCGGTGCTTCGGATTCCTTCCAATCCGGATCCTGGTCCACCAACTGAGCAGCGCCGTGTGTCGCCGTCAATCCGAGTGCCAGGGCCAAGGTCAGGCTACGCAGCATGCTGGTCCACTTTTGGTCCGCCAGATAAGCTCGACTGCGGATCGGGGTCGAACGTTGCACCAGGCGGCATGTCAAACAACGCACCGGGCAGTTCCCCCGATGGCAACTGGTTGTCGATGTCGCGAGAGCGCGGGCCATAACGCAGGTATCGGTTGCGGGACTCGTTGCGTGGAAGAAAGCGCGCCAGCTCGGTCAGCGCCATCTCATACACACCGCGTTTGAATTCAACCACCATGTCCAGCGGTACCCAATAGTCGTTCCAGCGCCAGGCGTCAAACTCCGGGTGGTCGGTGGCGCGCAGGTTCAGGTTCCAGTCATGGCCAACTAGCTGCAGCAGATACCAGATCTGCTTCTGGCCTTTGTAATGTCCGCGTGCATCACGACGGATGTAGCGGTCCGGCACTTCGTAGCGCAACCAGTCGCGGGTACGGGCGACTACACACACGTGCTCCGGCTGGAGTCCCACTTCTTCGTGCAGTTCGCGGTACATGGCCTGTTCCGGGGTCTCGCCCCGGTCAATGCCACCTTGCGGAAACTGCCAAGAGTGGGTACGTATGCGTTTGCCCCAAAAAACCTGGTTCTTCTGGTTGAGCAAGACGATGCCGACGTTGGGCCGGAAGCCGTCACGGTCGAGCATAATCAAACCCCAATTTCTATACTGCGCCCATTATGCACAGCGATTGCTGTGGATCAAGCGCCTCGGTCACCGTCTGTCTTCCAAGAATCGATATGAAAGCTTCCCAATTCTTCATTTCAACCCTTAAGGAAGCACCCGCCGATGCCGAAGTCGTCAGCCACCAGTTGATGATGCGGGCGGGCCTGATCAAGAAACTCGGTACCGGTATCTACACCCATATGCCAATGGGTTTGCGGGTCATCCGCAAGGTGGAGGCGATTGTTCGCGAAGAGATGAACCGCGCCGGTGCCATCGAAGTGGCGATGCCGGTCGTGCAGCCTGCCGAGTTGTGGCAGGAGAGCGGCCGTTTTCAGGCCTATGGTCCGTAACTGCTACGCATCCGCGACCGCCACGACCGTGACTTTGTGGTCCAGCCGACCAGTGAGGAAGTCGTCACCGACATCATGCGCCAGGAGATCCGCAGCTACAAGCAGCTGCCAGTCAATCTGTACCAGATCCAGACCAAGTTCCGCGATGAGCGCCGACCGCGTTTTGGCCTTATGCGCGGGCGCGAATTCACCATGAAGGACGCCTATAGTTTCGACCGCGATCTGGACAGCGCCATGGCAAGTTACCGGGTCATGGCGAATGCCTACCGCCGCATCTTCGACCGCTTCGGCTTGCGTTATCGCGCTGTTGCGGCAGACAGCGGAGCAATCGGTGGGGACTTGAGCGAAGAGTTCCAGGTGATCGCCGCCACCGGCGAAGACGCCATCGTATATTGCCCGCATAGCGACTACGCGGCCAATATGGAGAAGGCCGAGGCGCTGGCTCCGTTGGGGCCGCGCCCGGCGCCTGGCCAGCCCATGGCGAAGACGGCGACGCCTGGCAAAAGCACCTGCTCGGACGTGGCCAGTTACCTGGGAGTTGCGCTCCAGCAAACGGTCAAGTCCCTGGTGGTTGCGACGGAGCGTAAGGATCAACAGGGCGTTGGCGAGGTCGAGGTGTGGTTGCTGTTGCTGCGTGGTGACCATGAACTGAATGAAGTGAAAGCCAACAAGGTAAAGGGTCTCGAGGGCGGCTTCCGTTTTGCGACCTTGACCGAGATCGATACGCATTTTGGCTGCAAGCCCGGTTACCTCGGCCTCGTGAATCTGCGCAAGTCGGTACGGCTGGTGGTGGACCGCGACGTGGCGCTGATGCACGACTGGATCTGCGGCGCCAACGAGCCGGACTTCCACTTCACCGGGGTCAATTGGGGGCGCGACCTGCCTGAACCAGACGTGGTCGCCGATATCCGCAACGTCGTCGCTGGTGACCTGTCTCCGGACGGCAAGGGCGTGCTGGCGCTGGAGCGTGGCATCGAAATTGGGCATGTGTTTTACCTCGGCACCAAATACAGCCGCGCCATGAACGCCACCTTCCTGGATACCAACGGCAAACCCCAGTTCATGGAGATGGGCTGTTACGGGATCGGCATCACGCGTTTGCCGGCAGCGGCGATTGAACAAAACCATGACGCGCGTGGAATCATCTGGCCGGACGCGATCGCCCCGTTTGTAGTCGTTATCTGCCCGATTGGCGCTGATCGCAGCGCCGACGTCCGCCTGGCGGCTGACTCCGTTTATACAGACCTGTTGGCGGCTGGCGTGGACGTGATTCTGGATGACCGCGGCGAACGCCCTGGGGCGATGTTTGCCGACTGGGAACTGATTGGTGTGCCACACCGCATCACGATCGGTGACAGGGGGCTGAAAGACGGCCTGGTGGAGTACCAGCAACGCCGTGAAGCCGTTTCGGTCAAGGTGGCCTTGGCGGAGGTAGCCGCTCACGTGATGGCTCGATTGGGGCAATGACCGACATTGGCTTGGTGAGCGTTGACCAGCGCTGTTCGGCGTCGCGGCGCCGGTGTCTGGTGTCTATGGTTTCGGCGTCCGGCCTGATGTTCGTGAGCCCGCTGTCAATTGACAGAGGTCAACTTGAAGAGCCTCTGGTGGATTCGGTGCGAACTGCCCTCAGCGCGGCAATTGCCAATAAGGCGCCGTTGGAGCCGGAGTTCGCGGACACCTCGGCGCGCCTGCGTTATTTGCGTTGGCTGGGGGCATTGAGCCAGCGCCTGCGCCAACGCAAGCCGGACCTGGAAACGCGCAAGGAGTTCTTGCAAACCGTCTGGTATGAAAGCAAACGTGCCGGCGTCGATGTGACTTTGGTGCTTGGGCTGATCCAGGTCGAAAGTGCGTTTCGCAAGTTTGCGGTGTCCAGCGTCGGTGCGCGGGGCTACATGCAGGTGATGCCGTTTTGGACGCGCGTTCTTGGCGACGGAGACGCGTCCCGGCTGTTCCATATGCAGACCAACCTGCGTTTTGGTTGTGTCATCCTGCGCCACTACCTGGACCGGGAGCGTGGCAACCTGTTCATGGCGCTCGGGCGCTATAACGGTTCGCGTGGGGCGGCCCCTTATCCGCAGGCTGTATTCAACGCCGCCAAGTTGTGGGAGTTTAATCCCGGTTGATGGCGAGGGCGGCCCTGGTGCTCGGGGCCGCGCAGCGAATCAGTCGGACTTGGCCAGCACTTGCTGGAGTTCGCCGTTTTCGTACATTTCCATCATGATGTCCGAGCCGCCAATAAACTCGCCCTTGACGTACAACTGGGGGATGGTTGGCCAGTTGCTGTAGTCCTTGATACCAGCGCGGATCTCGGCATCTTCCAGCACGTTGACGGTCTTGATCGCCTTGGGTTCGACGCCACAGGCCTTGAGAATCTGGATTGCCCGCCCCGAAAAGCCACATTGCGGGAAGCTGGAGTTGCCTTTCATGAAAAGCAGTACCTCGCTTGATTTGACCAATTCGTCGATGCGTAGTTGTGTTGCGTTCATATTCATCCTTCTGTTCGTCCGAGGTCCAATTATTTCACCAATGTGCCGGTCGCGCGGCGTTTGCCCATTCCAGCGGCAGGGGAACCTGGGCCATGGGACCGCGCAAGTCGGTGTGTTCAGTTGCGGCACCCGCCGGTGCAGCGCGCTTGCCCGGCGAGATCACGGCGCGTCTGAATATGCGAATATCCAATTTTTGCCAGCATGGCCTGCACAGCAACGGCCTGATCGTAGCCATGTTCCAGCAACAACCAGCCATCTGGACGCAGATGCGCCAGCGCACCATGCGCAACCCGGCGCAGGTCGTCCAGACCGTCGGCACCGGAGACCAGCGCCTGCTCTGGCTCATAGCGCAAAGCGGCGAGATGCCGGTCCCCGGCGGCGATATAGGGTGGGTTGGACACAATGCAGTCGTAGGACGCTGCGTTGTTGTCGAACCAGTTGTTTTGGAAAAAGCGGACCTCCAGGCCGAGCCGTCCGGCGTTCGCTTGGGCGACTTCAAGTGCTGGCGCGCTGCAATCGACGGCCTCAACGGTTACGCAGGGCCTGTTGTGTTTGAGCGCCAGCGCTATGGCGCCGCTGCCAGTCCCGAGATCGAGCGCGGCTTTGGGAGCGGGTTCCCCGTCAGGGGTGGTTGCTGACAACACCTCCAGCGCCCAATGCACCAGGGTTTCGGTATCTGGCCGCGGAACCAGCACGCGTGCATCGACCGTCAGCGCAAGGCCGAAAAATTCCTTATGGCCGGTGATATAAGCCAGTGGTTCCCCCGCGATGCGGCGTGCACAGTAGTCGGCAAAGTGTTTTGCGCAATCGGGGGTGGTCGTTTCCTCGCCGTGTGCCAACAGCCAGCTGCGCCGTTCATGGGCCGCCTGTGGCGCAACGCCCAAGGCGTGTAACAGGAGCAGTTGTGCATCAACGCGGGCCAGACCGCCAATACCAGCCCGGGCAAGTGACTCGGAGATCGTCAGCATCGACGAGCAAGCCATCGCCGGGCTGTCATCCCGGTGTCCCGAGTTCCAGCGCAGCGAGTTGTTCAGCCGATTGCGCGGCTTGCAGAGCCTGCACCACATCGTGCAGATCACCTTCCATGATTGTCAACAACTTGTACAGCGTCAGATTGATGCGGTGGTCGGTTAATCGGCCCTGGGGAAAGTTGTAGGTGCGAATGCGGTCGCTACGGTCGCCGCTACCAATCAGGCTCTTGCGCTGCGCTGCATCGCGCGCCGCGCGTTCGACCCGGTCCTTCTCCTGGATGCGGGCGGACAAAACCTGCAGCGCTCGGGCCTTGTTGCGGTGCTGGCTGCGGTCATCCTGGCACTCAGCGACGATGCCTGTGGGCAGGTGCGTGATGCGCACGGCTGAATCCGTCTTGTTGATATGCTGACCGCCGGCCCCGCTGGCGCGGTAGGTGTCGATACGCAGGTCGGCCGGGTTGATGAGCACCGCCACGGATTCGTCGGGTTCGGCCAGTACCGCCACTGTGCAGGCACTGGTGTGAATGCGTCCCTGGGTTTCGGTAGCGGGGACGCGCTGCACACGGTGTCCGCCAGACTCGAACTTGAGGGCACCATACACGTGGGCACCGGAAACGCGAAGCACAATGTCCTTGAAGCCGCCAAGTTCACTCGCCGACTCGCTGATGATTTCAGCCTTCCAGCCACGGCGTTCGCAGTAACGGGTGTACATGCGCACCAGATCTGCCGCAAACAAGGCGGATTCATCGCCGCCAGTGCCAGCGCGGATTTCCAGAAATGCGTTGCGGTCGTCGTCTGGATCCTTTGGTAGCAACATGCGTTGCAGTTCCGTCTCCAGTTGTGTCAGTTCTGCCGCTGCCAAGTCGATCTCCTCGCTCGCCATCGCCGCCATTTCAGGATCCGCCGCCGCGCCCGCAAGCAACTCCAGCGCCGCAATCCGGTCCGCCTCGCGCTGTTGGTACCTGCCCCAGCGCTGGGCCACTGCAGCCACGTCGGAATGTTCCCGCGACAGCACCAGAAACTGCTGCATGTCCTGCATGATGTCCTCGCGTGACAGCAGGAATTCCAGTTCACCCAAGCGGTTGGCGTAGCGATCCAGCTGTTGACGGAAAAAAGCTTTCATCGGGTCGTAGGGTCTTTGGTCGGGGTGAACCGCAGTGACGGCGTTCATGAGCGGATTCGGAGCGCGCAGCCAGTGCTGAAAACGCGCGGCGCACGTGTGAACGTCGCTAACGTTCGTTGCGCAGGAAGAAGTGCTGGACCGCGCTGCTTGCTGCGGCGCGTGCATCGGTATCGCCCGAGCGCAATTCCGCCAAAGCGCCGTGCAGCATTTTCTGCGTCAGCCCCCTGGACAAGGCCTCGAGTACGGTATCAATGCTCTCGCCCTTGGTAAGAAGGCGCCGTGCCCGCTGCATTTCGGTGGCACGCCACACATCGGCTTGGGCGGAGAGCTGCTGGATCAGTGGCACCGACTCGCGATGGTCCACCCATTGCATGAAACTCTGAACGCCAACTTCGATGATGGCTTCCGCCTGGGCTACCGCCGCCTGGCGGTTTGCCTGGCCGGTCTGGACGACGCTGGACAAATCGTCCACCGTGTACAGGTACACATCCTGCAACGCCTGGACCTCGGGCTCGATGTCGCGCGGGACGGCCAGATCGACCATGAAAATCGGCCGGTGTCGGCGCCGCTTGAGTGCCCGTTCGACCGCACCCAGACCGATGATGGGCAGCGTGCTGGCCGTGCAACTGATGACGGCATCGAACTCATGCAGGCGATCGGGCAGCTCTGCCAGACGCATTACCGAACCGCCGTGCTGCAGGGCGATCTTTTCGCCGCGCTCCAGCGTTCGGTTCGCCACAGTGATTGACCTGGGTTGCCTGGCCGCGAAATGTGTGGCGCACAAGGCAACCATTTGACCGGCGCCGACAAACAGTATGCGCACGTCGCGCAGGTTTTCAAACAGTTGGCCGGCAAGTCGTACCGAGGCAGCCGCCATACTGATCGAATGGGCGCCAATTTCAGTGGATGAGCGCACCTCTTTGGCGACCGCAAACGAACGCTGGAACAACTGGCTGAGTGTGGTTCCCAATGCCCCCGCTTCTTGTGCGCACCGCACGGCCTCTTTGAACTGCCCCAGGATCTGTGGTTCTCCCAACACCATTGAGTCCAGCCCGCTGGCTACCCTGAAGGCGTGGCGCGCCGCGAGACGGTTTTGCAAGGTGTACGAATGGGCGCGCAACACCGCTGTGGACACACCGCCACACTGCGCCAACCACTCCAGCGTGGGTTCGGTCTCGGACAAGTCGCCGGCACAATACACTTCGGTCCGGTTGCAGGTGGAGACGATGGCGGCTTCTGGCTCGCGCGACAACTGCCTGCGCAAGCCAGCCAGCGTCTCCCCTATTTGTTCGCTGGCGAAGCTGAATCGCCCGCGCAAGTCCAGCGGCGCGGTGGTGTGATTGATCCCGAGGGCCCAGACTGCCATAGTTGTTTCTGGAGAGATTATAAAATCTGCAGCGCCATGGGCCCAATCGACGGTATCAACCACCTTTTCAACCTTGTAATGCCCGGATTCGCCGTAGCTTTGTGCATGGCTGCAACCATACACTGGCTGCTGCCGCCGCGCCATGGTGTTCCGGGGTTCGGGCTGTGCCTGGCCGTCAACCTGGCCGTGACGCTGCTGGTGCTGCTGGGCGGCCTGTGGTTTTTCGGGCGTGACGGCAAGATGGCAAGCTTGGCTGCGCTGGTTTTTGCCAGTGCGTCGGCTCAGTGGCTGCTGGAGCGTGGCTGGCGGGCTTGATTGACTGTGCCAACCCGGCGACTGAGCCAGCGCCAATGCCTGGACAGTCCCGGCGCCTTAATAATGTGCTGCGTATCCATGCCGAAGCAGCCTACTGCGCGCGTTACTTGCCGGTTTTGAAGTTGCTGAAGGTGCGAGTCTGGATCTTGCGCATATCTAGCGGCAGCGCATCCGGGGCGATCATGGTCTTGGTCGCTGCAGCGTCCAGGAAGATGGATTTGTTCTCCGCAACTTCTTTTTTTACGAATTTGAGGGAAGCGGCATTCGGATTGGCATAAAACACCTTGTTGGTCAGCGAGGCATGTACTTCCGGGCGCAGGATGTAGTTGATGAACAGGTGCGCGTTCTCTACGTTCTTGGCGTCTTTCGGGATCGCCATGGTGTCGAAGAACATCGTCGCGCCGGTGGTCGGAATCAGCGCCCGGATGGTCTGCCCGGTCTTGGTGTCGATGGCGCGCTGGCGGGCGATGTTGATGTCGCCCGACCAGCCAAGCGCCACGCAGATCGAGCCGTTGGCCATGTCGTTGATGTAGCCCGATGAACTGAACAGCGTCACGTTGGGCCGCACCGACTTCAGCAGCGTGGCGGCGGCGGCGTAGTCGCTGGGGTTTTTGCTGAACGGCGGCTTGCCCAGGTAGTGC
>JAJAZK010000262.1 GCA_026785765.1 Rhodoferax sp.
CCCGACCGGGCGATCGGGGTCATCTTTTCTGGTTACGACGGGGACGGTAGCGCAGGTTGCGAGCACATCAAGGAAAAGGGTGGCATCATTTTTGCCCAGGATCAATCCGCAGAGGTCGATAGCATGCCTGTCAGTGCGCAGGCTTCCGGCTGTGTGGATTTTTTTTTGGCGCCGGACAAGATTGCAGCAGCGCTGATCGAGATCGGCGCGCGCTTCGCCCGCCGCCCGCAGCGTCACGCGCTCCGGTCTGATTGACGGGAGCTACTTGCCGTGCCAGGCTTGTCGCAATGCAATTACTCGGGCGCCCGGCGGCGCAAATCCTGCAAGACCCCGGGGCGTTTGCCCTGCGCACACTAAAGGCGTTCCGCGCCAACCAGGGCCTGTTGCTGGCCGGCGCGGTTGCCTACTATGCGCTGCTGTCCATCGTGCCGTTGCTGATTCTCACGGTCATTGCGCTGTCGCACTTTGTCGACCAGGCCGCGTTGCTGCAGACCGTGGGACGTTATCTGGAGTGGCTGGTGCCGGGGCAGTCCAAAGCGGTTGTAGCCGAACTGGCCAACTTTCTTGCGCACCGCGAGGTCATGGGCTGGGTGCTGCTGGCCAGCATGTTGTTTTTCAGCTCGCTGGCGTTTACCGTGCTGGAGAACGCGATGTCGGTTATTTTTCACCACCGCGTGGCGGTGCGCCGCCGCCATTTCCTGATCTCGGCAGTCATCCCGTATATCTACATCCTGTCGCTCGGGCTCGGGCTGCTGCTGGTAACGCTGGTGTCGGGCAGCCTGCAGGCGATTGGCCAGCGCGAGGTGGAATTCCTGTGGCGCAGCTGGTCGCTGGACGGCCTGTCGGGCGTACTGCTGTATCTGCTCGGTTTCGTGGGTGAAATTTTTGTGCTGACGTCGGTGTACATGGTAATGCCGGTCGGCCGCCTGGCCTGGCGCCATGCCTTGATCGGCGCGGTCGCGGCGGCTTTGATGTGGGAGCTTTCGCGCCATCTGCTGATGTGGTACTTCACGACCCTGTCGCAGATCGGCACCGTGTATGGATCGCTGACCACGGCCATCGCGGTTTTGCTGAGCCTGGAGGTTGCGGCCACACTGTTGCTTTTGGGTGCGCAAGTTATCGCCGAATACGAACGCCTGGCAAGAGAAGTGCCCGATGCGCCGCCAGTGCCCTTTACCACTACCGGCGCGTAATGGAGGCGCAAGGTTTGGCCCTCTTCTCTCAGTAGCTGCCTCGTGCTGGCCCGGCAGGAGGAGGCTGGTGTCTGCGTATTACGCCGTACACGGCGCACGTAAAAACGCCCGGAGCGTTGGGGCAGGCATACACGCCACCACCCCAATGCAACCGAGCGCTACTGGGTCCGCGCCCAGCGATCAGTCTTCAGCGGTACACATCCTGCGCGCGGTTGGTTTTCCAGGACTGTTCGAAGTACTTGGCATCGTCGTCATTCTTCGGCCGCACGCCCATCAGAATGCCGCCGTTGCGGATTCCCTCGTCATATTGCTTGACGCGTTCTTCAGGCATGTTCCAACCCACCAACGCGCCCACCAGGCCGCCGGTTGCCGCACCGGCACCAGCACCCGCGATTGCGGCTGCCAAAGGCCCGGCGATCACCAGGCCCAAGCCCGGAATTGCAATCGCAGTCCCGACTGCAACGAAAGCAGCAGCGATAGCGCCCACCGTGCCGCCAATCGCACCGCCAACGCCGGCACCTTCGGCGGCTTTGCTACCGAGCTCGGTTTCGCTGCCTCCGGTGGTGAAGTGGCTCTTTTTGGTGTCTTCCGACATCACCAGATTCACGTCATCTTTGGTGTAGCCGCGCTCGTAAAGTGAGTTGTAGCCAAGTTCCGCACTCGCGCGGTCCGGGAACAGCCCGGTCATCAGCGGTTTGTCATTCGTCATTGTGTGGTTCCCTCATTGAAGTTGTTTGAACACGACGGACACTGCGTTTGCAGCGCGCTGTCCGGCGCACCTGCCATCAGTTGATGGCGGAAGAAATTTTGCCGCAGCGTCCAAAGCAAAGCTGTCGGATGCTGCGCCCCGGTTGGAGGGCCTTTGACGCCACAGCGTTGTCAGAATTGTCCTACGACGATCTTCTGCGCTGACCCGGCGCGCGGACAGTGTGGAATAGAGCCGCTATTGCCGGGCCAACGTGCCACTTATCCGACGCCTGGCAGGCAATGCGATTCGTAGACTGATCGCTGCACAAAGAATGGAACTCGGCGCAATGAAACACCTGCCCATCACGGTTGTACGGAACTATGTGTTCGGTTTGGTCTGCACATGCGTGGGTGCATGGCTGACAGAGATTTCCGCTAGCCTGCTGCCGCTGGCATTGGGAGGTGCGGCGCTGGTGATGGCCACTGTGCCGCTGGTGCGCGCGATGCGTGGCATTCGCTCCAAACATCCCGAGCGGCGATAGGGACCGTCTTTTTGTTACGGTAGCGCAGAAGCCAGCCGACCATTGGCCGGGGCTGGCACGTTGTAGGAGCCAAACACCTGCTGCGGCGTCAGCTCGTCGGGCAGGACGTAGATGAATGCGCGCGTTTTGGCAAACAGCGGGCGAATGTGCATTTCGTAAAAAGCGACCGGCACATTGATGCAGCCAAACGAAATGCGATTGTCTTCGACTGATGGCGTAGCCAATCGCTCCAGCCTGCGTTCTGCAGGGTTGGTGGTCAGCACCCGGTGCATCGATACGGCGGCGTCATAGTCGACCCAGACCACGTCTTCGTCGCGTGCATTTCGACCTCGCTCGCCCATGAAGCGCCCCGCAGGGGTGGTGCGCTCGGCTGGCAACACTTGGCTCAAAGGGCGCTCGCCGATGCCTGGCGCAGAGGTATCACCCAGGGCCGAGCCCAGCAATACGGGGCTCGAAGCACGAAGGCTGGCGTCGGACCCGAACACGTACACCGTTGCGGCCCTCTTGTCCACCACTACGAAGTCAAGCGCGCCGTTATCTGCCGAATCAGCGATCCAGTCGGCGATGTGGCGCGCGTCACCCGAGGGCTGGGTGCCACCAAAGTCGGCGTGGCGCACGCCCACCCTGGGTGCGGCGTGCGCTGTCGCGCCTGTGCTGGCAGCAGCCCCGCCATCCACGGGCAGCCCCGAACGACCGGCAAGCGGTAGCGCTACCAGCAGCGCGGTGGCTACTGCGACCAACAGGCGCACAGAGTGCATGCATTAGCCGCGGTCTGCGCGCGCTACCAGTTCCGTCGACATCGTGCCGTCCGCATTCATGCGACGGTTTTTGCCCAAACCGGTGGTATTGCGATTGCCAGTGGTGGAGTCGTTGCTCATCGTCGTATTTGACCCGCTGTTCATGGTGCTGTTGTTCATGGTGCCAGCCGTGCCGCTGGTGCCGCTGTTCACGGTGTCAGTGGTCGCGCCCATCGTGCCTTGCTGCATCGTGGTGCCGCTTTTTTCAGTGCCAATCCTGCCCTGGTTGGTCGTGGTTTGCGCGAAGGCCAGGCCCAGCGTTCCAGCAATTGCGAGGGCGGCTGCGCCGGAGATGAGGTGTTTGGTGAATTTCATGATGTATTTCCCTGAGAGTGAGTTACGGTATCTTCAAAATGAGGTACCGCCAGCCGACGTAGCCGACCAATGCGTAGCGTAAGCGCGCGCCAAAGCGGCTGGCATCGGCGGGTGCCGGGGCTACTTGTAGGAGGAGCGCGCTCGGCAACGAAGGCCAGCGCCGGGACCCCGCAAACGCAGGCCAATCGCAATGCCAGCGAATACAGGGCGGGAATTGCGCCCCTGCGACCAGTCTTTTCCATCGATCAATCATCGGCGCAATTCGTACGATGGATTCGAAGCACGGCTGCATCGGCTGCTCTGTCCGACCCAGGGACACGCGATGCTGTCCCTGAACCTGACTATTGACCTTGTACGACCGCAACCAGCACGCGATAGCTCGCTTTCTCGCGCCCTTGATCCTTGGTGTTGCATGCCTGGGCCTGCAAAGCGTGCAGGCGTCCAGTGCGCTGGCGCAGCATGAAGATTCAGACGCTGCGCCGCAGGCGGCATACGAATTGGCCCGGCGCGTATTGGAAACTGGCGATCACGCGGGTTTGCCGTTTGTGATTGTCCACAAAAGGGCGGGCCTGGCCCTGGTGTATGCAGCGGATGGGAGATTGGCAGGCGCATCCCGTGTCCTGCTCGGTGTGACCATGGGCGACCTTGCCACTGCGGGTGTGGGTGAACGTACCAGAAATGGAACTTTGCGCAGGTCGGATCTGACCACGCC
>JAJAZK010000263.1 GCA_026785765.1 Rhodoferax sp.
AACCAGCGCGCTGACAAGCGCCAACCAGCGCGCCAGGCCCGCATGGCGGCGCTCCAGCAGCACCAGTACTGCGCCCGTGACCAGCGGCAACACAATGGGCAACATCACCAGGTCTGGCCAGGCCATCAGTGCGGCCCTCGCGGCGGCGGAGGCGCGTTATCGGGTACACCGTCCACATGGTCGGAGCCGGTTTCGGCGCGTGCCCGCATGGCGATCACCAGCAACACCGCCGTCATCGCAAAACTGATGACGATGGCGGTCAACACCAGCGCCTGTGGCAAAGGGTCGGCGTAGTTCGCCAGCGTCGGCGCCTGTTGTAGGTTGATGATGGGTACGGCACCCACACGCAACCGGCCCATGAAGAAGATGAACAGGTTGACCGCGTACGAAAGCAGCGTCAGCCCCAGACCCAGATCAAAGGTACGCGGCCGCAACATCAGGTAGATGCCAGCCGCGGTCAGCACACCCAACGCGATGCTCACCAGCAACGCGGTCATGGCGCACTACCGGTGCGGTCGCATCGTGTCGGCCCGGGCGGCGTGCCTGCCGACAGCCGGGCGATCGACAAAAGCGCCACCATGGTCGCCCCAACCACGGTCAGGAAAACCCCCAGATCAAACACGGATGCAGTAGCCAGTGGCACCTCGCCCACCAGCGGCCACCACGGATAGTCGTAGCTGCTGGTCAGGAACGGCGCGCCAAAAAGCCAACTGCCCATGCCGCAGCCACCGGCCACTAGCAGCCCCCAGCCGACCCAGGGGCTGAAGTCGGTGCGCATGCGTTCACCCACATACTGCTGGCCGCTGGCGACGAACTGCAGTGTCAAGGCGATCGCCAGTACCAGGCCGGCGATGAAGCCACCACCGGGCAGGTTGTGGCCACGCAAAAACAGGTAGACCGATACCAGCGCCAACGCCGGGAACAAGAGACGGCCGATAAGTTGCAGCATCAGCGGATGGGGCTCCGCCGCACCGCGACCGGCAGGGGCCTGGGGCGCCGGTTGCCAGTCTGCGAGCAGGGCACTGATAACCAGCGCCGCTATCCCCATCACCGTGATCTCGCCCAGCGTATCAAAACCACGGTAGTCCACGATGATCACGTTCACGGCATTCGCTCCACCACCCATCTCCACCGTGGTCTGCAGAAAATACGGCGAGATCGAGTCAAACGGCCGACCCAACACCATCCACGCCAAGGCAGCGACGCCGGCGCCGGCCGCCACCGCGACAACGCCATCCCGCACGTGCCGCCCCGTGCTTTCGCCGCTGACTGGTGCAGAGTGGTCCGGCAACCAATGCAGGGCCAGCATCATCAATACGATGGTGGCCACTTCCACCAGCAGTTGTGTCAGGGCCAGGTCGGGCGCCGAAAAATACACAAACGTCAGGCTCACTACCAGGCCGACGGCGCCCAGCAGCAACAGCGCCAGCAGGCGTTGCCGGTGTTTGACCACGGTGGCCACGGTGGCTGCCATGCCAATTGCCCAGATCACCACAAAGGCGAAGCCGGCCGGGGCGTCGCCGACACTGGGGCCAGACTGCACCGTACTGCCCAGAAACGGCAGCACCCCAGCTGCGATTGCCATCAACACCAGCAGCAGCAGGTAACGCTGCAGGCTACCGGTCTGCAGCATGGCGGTGACGGCACTGGCCCGTTCGACCCCACGCAGCAGCACCGCCACAAACACGCGGCGCCCGCCGGTGCGCGGCAGCGCCGGCGCCCGCGCCAGCAGATGCAGGTTCACGCCGCGCTGCAGGCCAAAGTAGATCGCTGCACCGCCGAGCAGGGCCAACCCGCTCATCAGCAAGGGCAGGTTCAGCCCGTGCCACAGGGACAACGCATAGTCCGGCATGGTGCCCGGCAGCGGCCCGAACAAGGCCGCTTGGGCCGCGACCGCCAGCAACGGGCCGATCACCAGAGCAGGTGCCAGACCCACCGCCAGACACAGGACCACCAGCATTTCAACCGGCACCCGCATGAAACGCGGTGGCTCGTGCGGCGTGCGGGTCAATCCGACCGGCGCACCGTTGAAAAACACGTCGTGAATGAATCGCAGGCTGTACGCCACGCTGAACGCGCCCGCCAGCGTCGCACCGATTGGCAACAGCCACTCCATCACCACATGGCTTTGTTTGCTGGCCGCCTCGGCAAAAAACATTTCCTTGCTCAGGAAACCATTCAGCAGTGGCACCCCGGCCATCGCCGCCGACGCCACCATCGCCAGGGCGCCGGTCCAGGGCATCGCTTTCCACAGCCCGTTGAGCTGGCGCATGTCGCGCGACCCGGTCTCGTGGTCAATGATGCCCGCCGCCATGAACAGCGAGGCCTTGAAGACAGCGTGGTTGAGGATGTGGAACACACCGGCGACCACGGCCAGTGGTTCATCCAGCCCGAACAACAACGTGATCAGACCCAGGTGGCTGATCGTCGAATACGCCAGCAGACCCTTCAGGTCATGCTGGAACAGTGCCACATAGGCCCCCAGCAGCAATGTGGCAAGGCCCGTGAGCGAGACGATCCAGAACCAGGGCTCGGAGTCGCCCAGCGCCGGTACAGGCGCGCCAGTAGAAACACACCGGCCTTGACCATGGTGGCCGAATGCAGGTAGGCCGACACGGGGGTCGGCGCCGCCATCGCGTGCGGCAACCAGAAGTGAAACGGAAACTGCGCACTTTTGGTAAAGGCCCCCAGCAGCACCAGCACCAGAGCCACTTCGTACAGGGGATGGGCCCGGATCTGCGCGCCAGCAGCCAGCACGCGGTCCAGGTCGGTACTGCCGACAATATGGCCCAGCAGCAGCACGCCGGCCAGCAGGCACAGGCCACCCGCACCGGTGACGGTAAGCGCCATTCTTGCGCCCTCGCGCGCTTCCTGCCCCTTGACCGGATCGGCGTGCCAATAGGCAATCAGCAGAAACGAGGTCAGGCTGGTCAACTCCCAGAAGACCACCAACAGCACCAGGTTGTCCGCCAGTACGATGCCAAGCATGGCACCCATGAACAGCATGAAGTACAGGAAAAACCGCGCCCGCGAATCCTTGGCATCGAGGTAATAGGCTGCGTACAGCACGACCAGGGCGCCAATGCCCAGCACCAGCAGGGCGAACATCCAGGCCAGGCCGTCCATGCGAAAACCCAGGCGCAAACCCAGCGCCGGCAGCCATTCGACAGACCAGCGCAGGACTTCGCCGGCAAAAACTGCGGGGGCGAGTGCCCCCAGCATGGCGCAACCCGCCACTGCGCTGCCGCCCGCCAACCACGCCGCCAGCCGCGGCTGCTGGTTGGTCACCAGGACCAACAGCGCGGCTGCCGCGAACGGCAACAGCGCCAGCGCCGGCAAAACCAAAGCCAGGCTCATCGGACGTGATTGGGGTCCGAGCCACCTCGTCGCATCACCACCAGAAAGGTCAGGACGGTGATTGGAATCACGAAGAACAGCATCGCGCTGGAGAAACTGCCCAGTGCAGCGTGCTGTTGGGCGGCCAGAATCAGATACGCCACATAGGCCGCATAGTAGGCCAGAAAGACCCCGCCTTCCCAGCGCGCGATGGCGTGCCCGGACACGAACACCGGCAGGCAGGCGAACGCCACGGCGAGCATCACCCAGATATCAAAGTTCAGCAACGCCGGCGACACGACCAGACCCGTGGAGCCGGACACCAGGCCAGACAAACCCAGGCAACCCAGGATGTTGAAGGTGCTGCTGCCCACCACATTGCCCACCGCAATATCGCGTTCACCTTTGATTGCCGCCGTGACGGACGTTGCCACTTCCGGCATCGAGGTACCGGCAGCGACGATGGTGAGTCCGATGACCAGGTCGCTCACGCCCAACCCCTTGGCAAAACTGACTGCCGCGTTGACCAGCCATTCTGACCCCACCACCAGACACACCAGCCCGGCGACGATCAGCAGCAATTGCACGGGCACACCAGCGTCCCAGCCACCCGGCTTGGCTGGCTTCACTTCGAGCGCATATTCGTCGAGGGCCTCTCGGGTTTGCTTGCGCGACTGCAACACCAGAAACACCGTATACACCACCAGCAGGCCGAACAGGATGGCCCCATCCACAAAACTTAGCCCACCGTCCCACGCCATTGCCAGCAGCAACAGCGACGCCCCGATCATGATCGGAACCTCCTGACGAATCAGCTGGATGTTCACCACCAGCGGCGTGATCAGAGCCGACACGCCAAGAATGAACAAGACATTGAAGATATTGCTGCCGACTACGTTACCGATCGCAATGTCGGTGCGCCCGTCAAGCACCGCCCCGACCGACACCGCAACCTCCGGCGCACTCGTCCCGAAAGCCACGACGGTCAGGCCCACCACCAGCGGTGAAATGCCAAACGACAGGGCGAACTTGGATGCGCCCCGCACGAGCAACGCCGCACCCAGTACCAACGCTACCAACCCGGCAAGAAACATGAGAAAAGTCATGCGCAATTATGGCGTGGGCAGGTCGCTCCAAACTCCACTCTTTTGTCGGGCCTTTGTCTCAGGCCCGCGCCAGTGCGCAATCAGCGGTCAATTTCAGGTCGGAAATTGCGGTTTTCAAGTTGAATTTCCTTGTCGGTGTGGCTGGCTGAACGGGCGCTGGACATGCGTGTACTGAATGCCTGATTACGCGCCAGTGTTATTTGTTTTCCCTTGTCAGACGCTCTGCAAACGATATGCCGATGGCTGAAAGCACAAAAGTGAAATGGATGAAAGCGACCATGGTCACGATTTGTATGTTGTCCAGAGTCAGGTCGCCGCTCAAATAGGTTTTAAGAGCATGTACGCCTGAAATTGAAATGATCGCAAACGCCAGTTTGAGCTTGAGGTTGTAAGTATTGACGTGGTCCAGCCAGTCGGGCTTTTTCAGGTCCGTTTTATCAAAATGCCCGGTGGTCACAAACAGGGAAACGCCCGCCAGCGCTACCCCCCACACCAGTTGCGCCACCATCGTCATATCCACCAGCTCAAGCACTTTGATGATGAGACCAATCTTTTCAAGTTCTCCAAACAGAAGGGTCGTCATTAGTTTGTACGTCTAAAAAAGAAACTTTCCCATAATACCGAAAATGATGGCGACCAAGCCCACGTAGAAGAAGAGCATGGTGAACCGCATGCCGTACAGAAGAGACCCGACGCTGGAGAGAACTTTTTCCATTACTGAATTCCTTGATGAAGATTTGGCCTGATAGATCTACTGATAGTGCACTATTTGGTTTTTTCGCATTCAAGGCAAGGGATCAGGCAACGTCGCGTTGCTCATTGCGCAGGGGCGAAATGTCAAAGTGGGCGATGCCACGGATACCGACTTCTGGAATGCGACTCGGGCCTGGCCCGGCATGCGCTGGAGACGATGGCACCTCGCGGTGTCTAGTCGCATTCGCTACCGCACACGCCCGGCGAAAGCAAATGCGGGTGGCAGTAACATCTCGTCATCATGAACATCATCATCCTGGGCGCCGGTCGGGTCGGCGAGAGCGTCGCGGAAAGCCTGGTATCCGAGCAAAACGACATTACCGTCATCGACATGGATCAGGCTCGCCTGCGCAACCTTGAGGAGCGCGTTGACCTGCGCGGCGTGGTTGGAAACGGCATCCAGCCTTCCGTGTTGCGCGAAGCGGGCGCGAAAGACGCCGACATGATCATCGCCTGCGCTGCCCACGATGAAACCAACCTCGTCGTGTGCAAGGTCGCACACGACGTCTTCAATGTACCCAGCACCATCGCCCGGCTGCGCTCGCCTGAGTTCGCAGAGGGCGACGAACTGCTCGGCAGGAACGGCTTTGCGGTGGACCATGTGATCTGCCCGGAAGACTCGGTCACGCGGTACATCCACAAGCTCATCAGCTACCCCGAAGCCCTGCAGGTGCTGGAGTTCGCCGACGGCCGGGCAAGCTTGATCGCCATCCGCGCCACACTCGGAGGCACGCTGGTGGGTCATACCATCGGAGAGTTCCGCGATCGCTTTCCCCACGCCGAAATGCGCGTGGTGGCGATCTACCGACTTGACACAGAGATGGAGGCAACCAAGGAGACCCGCATCATCGCGGGTGACGAAGTCTTCGTTCTGGCTGACACACAGAAGATCCGCTACGTGCTGGGTGCCATCCACAACATCGACGAGCCGGTGCGCCGCATCATGATCGCGGGCGGCGGCAAGGTCGGGCTGCGCCTGGCGCGTTCGCTGCAAGGGCAGTGCCATGTGAAGATCATCGAGAGCGACAAGAAACGATGCGAGTACCTGGCCAGCCAGGTGCCTTCCAGCATGTTGATCCTCCACGGAGACGGTGCCGATGAAGACCTGCTGCTTGAAGAGAGCGTGGGCGAGATGGACATGTTTCTCGCGCTCACAAGTGACGACGAAGACAACATTATGTCGGCCATGTTGGCCAAGCGCATGGGCGCTGGACGTGTGATGGCGCTGATCAACCGGCGCGCCTACGCCGACATGATGCAGGGCAGCACGATCGACATCGCTATCTCGCCTTCACAGACCGTCATCGGTGAACTGCTCACACACCTGCGCCGTGGTGATGTGGCGGCGGTGCACAGCCTGCGCCGAGGTGCAGCCGAGGCGCTCGAAGGCATTGCGCGTGGCGATGTGAAGACCAGCAAACTGGTGGGGCGACGCGTGGAAGAGCTCAAGCTGCCCAAGGGGGTGCGAATCGGGGCCATCGTGCGTGGCGAGGGGAACCAGTCAGAGGTGCTCATGCCGCACCACGGCACATTGATCCAGACCGACGACCACATCATCATGTTCATCCCGAACAAGCGTCTGGTGCGCGATGTCGAGAGGCTGTTCCAGGTGGGCGCCACCTTTTTCGGCTGACGCTCTCTGGCCGTGCACAGCTTTCTGCCCGTGCTGTTGGTGTTCTCCCGCGTGCTGCTGGCGTTTGCGCCCGCGTTTCTGGTGCCGCTGGCCTGGGCCTGGTTTCTGGATGCACACCACCATGCGCTGGTCTGGGCCTATGGCTTTGCGCTTACCGCCGCCAGTGGTCTTTTGCTGTGGCAATGCACCAAGCGGCACCGCCGCGAGTTGCAGACGCGCGACGGCTTCCTGCTGGTCAACCTGGTGTGGATGGTGCTGCCGGTGTATGCCGCCGTTCCTTTGCTGTTCACCGTGCCGGACATTGGCTGGGCCAAGGCCTACTTCGAGGCCATGAGCGCGCTGACCGCCACCGGTGCCACCGCGCTATCGGGGCTGGACTCCCTGCCCGTGTCGGTCAATGTCTGGCGCTGTTTCCTGCAGCTTGTAGGGGGGCTGGGCATCATCCTTCTGGTGGTGGCCGTCCTGCCGCTGCTGGGCCTGGGTGGCGTGCAGCTCTACCGCGCGGAGACTCCTGGTCCCATGAAAGACACCAAGTTCACGCCGCGCATTTCCGAGACTGCGCGTGGCTTATGGGGGGTGTACGTGGTGTTCTCGGTGGCTTGCATGCTGGCCTACCGCTGGGCCGGCATGAGCTGGGCCGACGCCTTCATGCACATGTGCACCACCATGGGCCTGGGGGGCTTCTCGTCACACGACGCGAGCTTCGGCTACTGGGATTCTCCGAAGATCGAGGCGGTGGCCACGGTGTTTATGGCGCTGGCCGGAGTGAGCTTCATGCGATATTTCATCGTGCTGCGCCAGCGCTCGCTGCGCCCGCTCACCCTCGATCGCGAGGTTCGCACCTACGTCAGCGTGCTGGTGTTGTCCGTTTTGCTGGTGGCCATCGTGCTCACGGCGCATGGCGTGATCGACAGTTTCCCCGAGGCGCTGCGCACCAGCGCCTTCCACGTGGTGTCTCTGGCCACTACCACCGGCTACGCGTCGACCGACTACGCGCAGTGGCCGGTGTTTGCGCCAGTGCTGCTCATGTTTCTTGGCTGCTTCGTGTCGTGTGCCGGCTCCACCGGCGGCGGCATCAAGCTGGTGCGCATGGTGCTGCTGGTCAAGCAGGCGCGGCGCGAGCTGGTGCGCATTGTTCATCCGCGCGTGGTCAACCCGGTCACGCTAGGCGGCGCGATCATGCCCGCGTCGGTCATGACCGCGGTGCTGGGCTTCATGCTGATTTATGGCGCAGTCACCATGGGGCTAACCATGTTGCTGCTGTTCACCGGGCTGGATATCGTCACCGCTTTTTCCGCCGTGGTCGCCACGGTCAATAACATCGGCCCCGGCCTGGGGGAGGTGGGGCCGGCGAGCAATTTCGGTGTGCTCAGCACCTTTCAGATCTCGGTGTTGACATTTGCGATGCTGCTGGGTCGCCTGGAGCTGCTGACCGTGCTCGTGCTGTTCACCGGACACTTCTGGAGGAAGTGACCAGGTCAATCTGGACCGATCCGGCGATGGAAACAAAGGCTGAGCTGTGCTATCTTGCGCCCATGGCTGTCATGAACCTGAATGAGATTCTGAAGTTTCCCGCTCTAAAGCGCGTGCGTATTTCCTCGGCTATCTAAGACAGTCTCGCGGACCAACCCGATCATGTGCCACTGACCCCGGCGCAGGCCAGGGAACTCGACGCACGTTACGCCGACTATCTGGAACGTCCGGCAGACGGCTTGGCTTGGGACGTGGTCAAAGCGCAAATTTCGCGATCACCGTGAGTGCGCGACTGCTGCTGCGGCCTGCTGCAATGGCAGCGGCGCGAATGAGCGCCCTGCAGCTATCTCTGCCCCTTAGCCTTGTGGCTTTCCCTATCGAATCTCCCCCCACCAGCATCCACATGAGACCATCTGAAACACTAGACGCCAAACGCCGGGAAGTCCACGCCGCAGCAATCCGCTTTCGCACTGCGAATCCACGCGTATTCGGCTCAGTTGTTCGCAGTGACGACACCGACGGTAGCGACATTGATTTGCTGGTGGATCCACTGCCAGGTACGACACTGTTCGATCTAGGCGGCCTGCAGATCGAACTCGAAGAGATTTTGGGTGTAGAGGTTGATCTGCTCACACCGGCGAGTTGCCGCTGAAGTTTCGGGCAAACGTTCTCGCTGAAGCCCGTCCAACATGAAGGTCAACAGCTTGGCGAACTCGTTTGAACATATCCTTGAGTCGGCACGGTTGGCTTGCACGTATGTGGAAGGCTTGTCCAAAAAAGACTTCCTGCAGGACAAAAAACTCAGCAAGCGGTAGTCCTGAATCTGATACTCATCGGGGAGGAAGCACCAAACTCTTGCGTGACAACGAGCTTTCGTCGCGCAGCATCCGGAGGTACCT
>JAJAZK010000264.1 GCA_026785765.1 Rhodoferax sp.
CCAGCAGGCCCGCCTGTTCGGAATCCGGGGCGTAAAAACTGACGCTGTGCCTACCCACCGCGTGACCGGCCGAAACAAAAATCGCTTCGCCATCGTGCAACTGCGTGCGCAGCTTCAATGCCTCATCAAGCCCGGCGGCGGTGTAACAACCACTCAGCCAGTCGCGCAACATGGCTGCTTGACCTGCGTCGTGCAACCGCAGCACATCGGACAGGCGCGGCAGGCCGCCCAGCTTGGCCGTCGCTGCGGCCAATGCCGCGGCATCCGGCGCACTGAAAAACGCCAGCTTGGCCGGCGGCGCGTCATTGGCGAACGCGCCAACCATGTCCAGCTTTGATACTTCCAGTGACCCAAGGCGCTCGCGCAACGCCGCTTCGAGTGCGTTCTCCCAACCGGGCTGGGCATGAATGCGGCTCCACAGGCCGGGCAACTGGTCCAGGCCGTGTTTGGCAAGCCAGGGTCGCAGCTTCCCATCGGTGCGCACCTTTTCCTGCAAGGCCCGGAGCGCTTCCAGACGTGCCGAGAGTGTGGTCTGGCGCGCCGACTCGGTATTCGCATTGGTTTGCTGGGCGCGGCGCATCGCATCCAGCTGTGGCATCGCATCCTGCAATGTGTGCAGGCGCGCATCGGCGCTGGCCGCAACTTCGCCGGCCTGAACCAACTGGTTCTCGAGGGCGGTCAGGGCCGTCTGGTCGGGCAGTTCCAGCGTCTTCTGATCCGCCTCGAGGCGTGACTGCCGTGTCCCGAGCTGGCGCGACTGCTCTTCCACGCTGCGCTGTTCCGCAGCCAGTACCTGGATGTTCTGCTGCACCTGGGCCACCGCCGACCGCTGCCCACCGGCATCGGCCTGCGCCTGGCGAACCGCCTCTTCCAGTTGCGGCAGCTGCAGCGCCTGCTCCTGTACTTGCGCTGCCAGCATTGCGCTGTCTCCTTGCGCTTTCAGTGACTGCTGCGCCAGCTCCTGCAGTCCGGCTTGTGCCTCGGCGGCGCGGCTTGCCCATTGCAGAGATTGCTCCTTCAGGCTGGCCAGACGTTGCTCGACGCGCAGCCGGCCTTCCACCACAAAACGGATCTCGGCCTCCAGGCGCCCAACCTCGGTGCTCGCCTCATACAACAATCCCTGTGCCTGGTTGACTTGGTCTCCGGCGGCGTAGTGCGCCTCGCGCACCGCGTCCAAGTCGGCCTCCACACGGCGCAGTTCGGCAACCCGGCCCTCCATGGTCACAACCGCTGCCTGTGCCTCGGCAGCGAGCTTGGCCTGTTCCTGGCTCGCCTCGCCCAGGCGCAAGTACCACAACTGTTGCTGGCGCAAAGTGACATCCGCCTGCAGTGCCTGGTAGTGCTGCGCCACTTCGGCTTGCTTTTCCAGTCGATCCAGGTTGCTTGAAAGTTCGCGCAGGATATCTTCCACACGGGTCAGGTTCTCGCGGGTGTCACTCAGACGGCTCTCGGTTTCGCGGCGGCGCTCCTTGTATTTGGACACACCGGCAGCCTCCTCCAGAAACAGGCGCAACTCTTCCGGCTTGGACTCGATGATGCGGCTGATCGTGCCTTGTCCGATGATCGCGTAGGCACGTGGCCCAAGCCCGGTACCCAGGAACACATCCTGCACATCGCGGCGGCGAACTGGCTGGTTGTTGATGTAGTAACTGCTGGTTCCGTCGCGTGTCAACACGCGCTTGACGGCAATCTCGGCGAATTTTCCCCACTGGCCGCCGGCACGCTGGTCGGCATTGTCAAAGACCAGCTCCACGCTGGACCGGCTGGCTGGTTTGCGGGTCGTGGTCCCGTTAAAGATGACGTCCTGCATCGACTCGCCGCGCAGTTCGCTGGCCCGGCTCTCGCCGAGCACCCAGCGCACAGCATCCATGATGTTGGACTTGCCGCAGCCGTTGGGCCCGACGACGCCTACCAGCTGGCCGGGCAGCATGAAGTTGGCTGGATCCGGAAACGACTTGAATCCGGACAACTTGATCGAGTTGAGGCGCACGAAAGACTGGACCTGGGGCTGATGGCGGTTGGGATCGGGCTGCGTTGCGGGCACGAAACCCGCTCGGCCTTTATTTTTTCAATGATACCTTGTCCCACTCTCGCAACCGGTGTTCAGCCAACCCGGAAACGACCGTGTTTTGCCCGCGCGCGTGGTAGCATCGAAAAACCGTTTTCGATGTGCCACCCGGACCGGGGCAGCCGCGCATCCTGCATTGAAGGGGATACGATGAAACGCATCGACGAGATCGACGACCCACGCCGCCAACTGCTCATCCGCGCCCTTGCGGCTGGCATGTTCGGACTGGCGCTACCGACGGCCCAAGCCATCACTTTCGGCATCTTCGGCAGCCGCCCAAAAAAGTTGCCCGAGGGCCAATCCATCTATGGCCTGTCAGGCCAGGTCACTGTCAACGACAAGGACGCAACACTTGCCACACAGATCAAGTCCGGCGACACCGTCCAGACTGCCCAGAACAGCGAGATTGTGTTTGTCGTCAACAGCCACTCGATGATCCTGCGCAGCGACAGCAAACTGGTAATCGAGAAGCCAGCCAACGCACCTGAATCGCTGCTGATTGGCGGCCTGCGCATGTTGAGTGGCAAGCTGTTGTCGGTATCGCGCAATTCGCCGATGCAAATCAACTCGGCCACTGCCACCATCGGTATCCGCGGCACCGGGTTCTACATCGAGTCGGACCCGGAACGCACCTATTTCTGCACCTGCTACGGCGCCACCGAAGTGCAGGCCACGGCCGACCCGCAGAGCCGAGAATCCATCACCGCAAGGCACCATGACCGCCCGGTCTACATCGTCACCGACGGCGGCACTGGCAACAACATCAAAAACGCACCCTTTGTAAACCATACCGACCAGGAACTGGCCTTGATCGAGACGTTGGTCGGGCGCAGGACACCGTTTGTGTTTTCCAACGACGTGTATACCGGACCGCGCCGGACGTACTGATAGTGACACGGTTGGCGAGCGGCGCCGCTAGGCCTTTCTTTCACCCGTCGCACACGGCGGCCTACTCCGGCGCGCCGTTGACAATCCAGTTCACGAACAGGTCATAGTCTGCGCGGTTGGGATTACCGACCGGCAGGGTCGTATCAAAGCGCGGGCGCAGGTTGCCGTTATGGTGATTGCCTGATGGCTTGCGCAGCAAGGGGCTGGCAACCCAGTCAGTGAAGTTGATACGCCCACGCAATTCGGTGTAAAACCAGCGGTCATTGACCGCGCCAATGCCAGTGCCGGAGCGGTCGTAGCTGCTGTACCAGATCGGCGGAATGACCACCCCGTTGCCGCCAGGCTGGTGGCAGGTTTGGCAACCGTCGGTCAGCGAATTCACCTGCAGCGCAGCCTTGATTTGGGTGAACCGCAGCGCAGTCGGGTTGTACGGCAGCAAGTTGTCCACCTTCACGTTGAGCAGCACCGGATTGCTGGTTGCGGTCGCGTTACTGGTCACCAATCGAATCTGGTACAAGCCGTCCGATGTCGCGCTGAACACCGGCGTTGCGCTGGCAGCGTTGCTGAGCGTTGCTACTGCTGGCCCACTGACAATGCTCCACTGATAGCTGTTCGAATAAAGGCTCATTGCCGCCGACAGGGTGGTGGCACCCGGCAACACCACCCGGTCCGGCCCGGGATCGGCAATTGGACGTTCGGGAGCAAGTCTGCCGTCCGGGAATCCTGCGGCGACCAGATAATCGCCAATCGCCTGGACCATACTCGCCGTGCTGCGAAATTTGTCGTAGATGAGCTTGGCCAACGGCATATTGCCACGGTCCACCATATGCGCCTTGATGCGGTCCTTGTAGGCGTCAAAGTGCTGGAATTGCGCAAAACTGATCTCTTCGTTGTTCCCCGTGCCGCGCAACAAGTGACACACGCGACAGGCGGGCGCCTGCACCTGGAGGTATAGATTGGACTGGCCAGCCGTCGTCCACGTGGCTTCGACGTAATTGTCGACCGTCTCAGACGCCGCATCTGGCATCCCGTTCGTCGCCGTCATGCGGGCAGTCCCACCGCCATACATGGCCTTGAGGTGTTCGGCTGCGCTACCCTGGTACTCGTTGATGCTTGCAACGCGGCGGCAGTTGTCTTCGGCGAGTGCAGTGGGCTTCACTGTTCCAGTGGGCAACGATAACGAACACAGGACCATCTTGTTGATGGCCTTCATGCTCGCCTCGAGTTCGGCACGCGTGTTGCCCGGGATGGTGGAGAAATCGAACGCCGCCGGCTCCAAGGGGTGCAGTTGCCACTGCACGTCACCGCGGTGCTGGGAGTTGGAATTGACCACCAGCGGGAACAGCTTCTTGCCAGTCACCGGGTGCGGTGGCGTCAACGGATCACCCCTGCCTCCGTGGCAGGAGGTACAGACGGTCGGCATGGCCTTGGCCGGGCGCCCATCCAGGCTCGAGATATTGAGACGTGCGCCGGTCTTGGGATCGAACGTGTAGTACTTCACGAAATTCTCGCCTGGCGCCCCGTTTGGCCCTGGGCTGAACTCGATGGCATTGGTGCCCAGATGCCACTCGGGCACCTGCCTGACCGCAGCCTCCACGTTCAATGGGGTGTAGCCACCATAGGCTCCCACCAGATAGTTCTCCACCACGAAGGCCATGGTGCCGTCTGGATTCTGGTGCGCCGTCATTCTGCGGCCGTAACCCAGGTCACGCTGGTCCCCGATGGTGACGTAGTACTCTTTGTGACCGCCAGTCGTGACGCCGATATTGTTGGCGAGCTTCCACTTGGTGATCGTGTCTTTGGAATTGGTGGGGTCGATGGCTTCGTAATACCGCCGCGAAGCGCGGACGCGATCAACGAGAAAATCAGACATCTTGTTGAAAACGCTGATCTCCTCAGTGAAATGAAAACGAATGCACGTCGCACCGCTGAGTACTACTCTTGGGACCGCTTTTGTGAAGAACTTGCAGACTCAAGTTCATATTCACAACCGCAACCACTCTTAGGGCCCAAAATTTGAGATGAAGAGAATTGGAATAGTCGCCTTCCACGTGGCTCATAATAGA
>JAJAZK010000265.1 GCA_026785765.1 Rhodoferax sp.
CGCGTCGCGCGCGCCACAGGCCAGCAACGCGCGCAGCATGCCAGTGGTGTCGGAGTCCCCGCCTGCGCCGGGGTTGTCCTGGGTGTCGGCAATCACCACTGGCCGTGACGCGCGCAGTGCGATCTGCATCGCCCTGCGTACGGCCGCCTCGGCCGACAGCACGGGCAGGTCGAAGCGCGCCTCCTCCTGCTCGACACTTCGCGCAAGTGCCGCCACTGCGGCATCGGCGTCGCCGCCACGACGGCCGTAGGCGAACACCACCGGCCCGCATTCCGGAAAATCCGCAGCGGGGAACCCGGGCGTGAATGAGAGCGACGGCACATCGTGCGACTCCATCGAAGCCAGCGTCGCGTAGATCGACCGCGTGGGCTCGAGGTCGGTGCATTGCGCAGTGAGCGGGATCAGGAACGGGATCCGCCGAACCGCGCAGGCCGGGCGCGGCATGCCTTCGGCGCGTTGGCACATCAGATGTGCCACGCGCGCGCCGGTATCGGCCATGTCGATGTGCGGATAGGTGCGGTAGGCAATCAGCGTATCGGCGCTCTCAAGCATGCGCTGCGTCACGTTGGCGTGCAAGTCCAGGCTGGCCAGGATCGGCGTCCGTGGGCCGACCAGTCCGCGCACCCGGGCCAGCAACTCGCCCTCTCCATCGTCCTCGTGCTCGGCCACCATGGCACCGTGCAGGTCGAGGTAGACCGCATCTGGCTGCGCGTCGCGAATACCCTCGACGATCATCGCTGCAATGCGTTCGTAGGCGTCGCGCGTGACGTGGGCCGAGGGCTCGGCGGCCGCCCAGGCGGTCGGCACCAGCGTGTGGCGCGTACTGCGCATCTGCTCGATGAAACCGGCGATGGGCACGTTGCGCGCCACCATGGTGTCAAGAATCTCGCCGCCACGGCGCAGGCCGGGCCAGCCGCCATCCTGCTCGAAGTGGCGGTAGGTCGCCTTGCTTGGGGCGAAGGTATTGGTCTCGTGCTGGAAGCCGCCGATGGCGATGCGCATGAATGGATCTCTGGTTCAGTCGATCAAAAGGCGACCTCGGGCATTGCCGCAACCAGCGCCTGTGTGTACGCATCGCGAGGCGCCGCAAACAGCTGCTCAGTCGGCCCCGCCTCCACCACCTTGCCGCCACGCAGCACCACCACGTCATCACACAGATACCGCACCACCGCCAGGTCGTGCGAGACGAACACATAGGTCAAGCCAAAGGTCTGCTGCATCTCGTGCAGCAGATTCAGCACCTGCGCCTGCACCGACACATCCAGCGCCGAGGTCGGTTCGTCCAGGATCAGGCACTCCGGCTTCAAGGCCAGCGCGCGCGCGATGCAGACCCGCTGTCGCTGCCCACCCGACATCTCGTGCGGATAGCGGTGCAGATGGTCACGGCCCAGGCCCACATGCCCCAGCAGCGCGAGCACCCGGGCGGTCCGGGTCGGGCCGTCCAAGCCGAGTTCGCGCTGGTGGATCACCATGCCCTCGGCCACGATGTCGTGCACCGTCATGCGCGGGTTCATCGAGGCGTTCGGGTCCTGAAACACCACCTGCATGCGCGCCGCGTGGCCGCGCCGTCCCTGCGCGTCGTGCACCGCGATATCCGACCCGCGGTACAGGATGCGCCCACCGTCGACCGGCTCCAGGCCGAGCAGGCAGCGCGTGAGTGTGGACTTGCCCGAGCCGGACTCGCCGACCACGCCCAGGGTGCGGCCCGCGAACACGCGCAGCGACACCTGGTCGAGCGCCGTCAGGCTGCGCCTCGTCGCCCACAGGCCCTGGCGCGCCAGAGCGTAGCGGCGCGTCACCTGCTGTACCTCGATCAGAGGCGCCACGTCGGTCATGGCGGCACCTCGTCCAGATGGATGCAGGCCACCAGGTGCTGGTCCGACACCGCCACCGATGCCGGCGTCGCGACTGTGCAGGCACTGGTGGCCCGCGCACAGCGCGGCGCAAAACGGCAACCCGGCGGCGGGCGAATCAGGTCGGGTACACGCCCTGGCAGGTTGGCCAACTGGCCGCGTGGCACCCCGGGTCGCGGCAAGGCCGCCAGCAAGGCGCGCGTATAGGGATGCTGCGGCGAGCGCAGCACCTCCCGCGTGCGGCCGGACTCGACCACATGGCCGGCGTACATCACTGCCACGTGGCTGCAGATCTGCGCCACCACGCCCAGGTTGTGCGTGATCATGAGCACCGCCGTGTCACTGCGCTTCACCAGATCAGACAACAACCGCAGAATCTGCGCCTGCAGGGTCACATCCAGCGCGGTGGTCGGCTCGTCGGCAATCAGCAGGCGTGGCTGGCCGACCAGTGCCATCGCGATCAGCACGCGCTGGCGCATGCCGCCCGAGAACTGGTGCGGATAGTCGTGCGCCCGCCTGGCCGCGTCGGGTATGCCCACGCGCTCCAGCATGTCCACGCCCAGCTGCTTGGCGGCGCGGCGCCGCTCGGCCAGCCCCGTCTGCGGGCCCAGGCCCAGCACCTCCGGCGCATGGCGGCCGATCTCGAACGCCACGTCGGCAATCTGCTCGCCAACGCGCAACACCGGGTTCAGGTTGGTCGACGGATCCTGGAAGATCATGCTGATCGCGCGCCCGCGCAGCCGACGCATCGCCCGCTCGTCCATGGTCAGTACGTCCTGACCGTCAAACAGGATACGGCCTTGCAAGTAGCGTGCCGGTGGCGTGCCCAACAAGCGCGAGACCGACAGGCCGGTGACCGACTTGCCGCAACCGGTCTCGCCCGCCAGGCCCCAGATCTCGCCCTTGTCGACCTTCAGCTCCACGCCGTTCAGCACATGCGCCTCGCCGTCGAACGAGCGCATGGCCAGATGCAGGTTGTCTATGTGCAGCAGCGGCATCGCGGCGTGTCAGCGGCGCGATTTCGGATCGAGCACGTCGCGCAATCCGTCGCCCAGCAGATTGAAGCTCAGCACGGCCAGAAAGATGGCCGCGCCGGGGAAGATGGCAGTCCACCAGTAGTCGGGCAGGAAACCACGCGCGGTCGACAGCATCTGGCCCCACTCGGGCGTGGGCGGCTTCACGCCGATTCCGACGAAGCCCAGCGAGGCGACAGTCAGCACCGCAAAACCCACGTCCAGCGACATCTTGACGATCACCGGCGACACGATGTTGGGCAGGATATGGCGCCACAGGATGCGCACCGGCCCGGCACCCAGTGCGCGTGCCGCCAGCACGTAGACCTCTTCGCGCCGGCTCAGCACTTCGCCACGCACCAGGCGCGCAAAGCCGGGCCACCAGCCCAGCGAGATGGCGATAACCATGTTCACCATACCGGCACCCAGCGCGGCGGCCACGGCCATCGCGAGGATCAGTCCTGGCAGGGTGAGCTTGAGGTCGGCCAGGCGCATCAGCACCTCGTCCGTCCAGCCGCCCAGGTAACCGGCCAGCGCGCCCACGATGGTGCCTACCGTTGCCGCCAGCAGCACCACGGCCAGCCCCGCGAACAAGGAGATGCGCGCGCCGCCCAGCACCAGCGAGAGCACATCCTGGCCCAGTTCGTTGGTGCCCATCCAGTTCTTCCAGGAGGGCGGCTTGAAACGCATCGCGGTGTCGATGCTTCCGGTGATGTGGTCGGGGAAGGGCGCGATGCTGTTCCCGGCAGCGGCCACGACCAGCAAAAAAAGCACCAGCACCAGCCCGACAATCGACAGGCTGCTCTGGCGCATGCGGTAGAAAGCGCGCCGCCAGGCATCCCGGCGCGCTTGCGACGCACCCTGCGCTATTTGCGCCGCATCCACGGGTACGGCGGTTGTCATCGCAGCTGCACCTTCGGATTGATGACGCCGTACAGCAGGTCGATCACCAGGTTGAAAACCACGAACATCGTGCCGATGGACAGCACCACGCCCATGACCGGCATGAAATCCTGCGTGAGGATGGACTTGGTGGCGTACAGGCCGACGCCGGGCCAGTCAAACACGGTCTCGACCAGCACCGTACCGCCGAGCAGCCAGCCGAAATACAGGCCGATCACGGTCAGCGTAGACGACAGCGCATTGCGCAGCACATGCTTGAACAGCAACTTGGCGGGCGGAATGCCCAGCGCACGGGCCGTGAGCACATAGTCCTGCTGCAGCACCTCCATGGTGGACGCACGCATCATGCGCGTGATGGTGGCCAGTGGCGACAGGCTCATGGCGATGGCCGGCAGGGCCAGGTGCTGCAGCGCCAATAACAAGGCCTGCATGTCACCGGCGATCAGGCTGTCGAGGGTGAGCATGCCCGTCACCGTCGGCGGTGGGCTGCCGGTCAGCGGAAAACGCCCGCCCAGCGCCGCCCAGCCCAGCCACATCGCAAACACGAGCTGCAACATCAGCCCGAGAAAAAAGCGCGGCATCGAGATCGACGCCAGCGATGCCAGCCGCACCAGGTAGTCCACCCAGCCATTGCGCCATACTGCCGCCAGCAGCCCGAGCCCGATGCCAGCCACCACGGCGATGGCCATGGCGGCGATCACCAGCTCCAGCGTGGCCGGCAGGTAAACCTTGAGATCCTCCAGCACCGGTCCGCGGGTTTGCAACGAACGGCCCCAGTCACCCTGCAGCAGCCCGGTGAGGTAGCGCCAGTACTGCAGCGGAATCGGCTGGTCCAGGCCGAACTCTGCCGACAACGCAGCGATCTCCTCCTTGCTTGCGTTCGGGCCGGCGGCCAGCATCACCGGGTCGCCCGGCAACAGCCGCCCGATGGCGAACACCATCATCGACAGACCCAGCAGCACCGGGACCAGCAGCACGACGCGGCGAAGGATGTAGGCCAGCACGGGCTGCGGGTCCTGGGGTCGGCTACTGGCCTACTTCAGCGACAGCTTCTGCAGATCGATGGCGTTGCTGGCCACCGGAGTGAAGATGAAGCCCAGTACCGTGTCGCGCATGGCGATGCGGCGCTTCTCGAGCACCCCGAAGATGTCGGGTGCGTCGTCCACCACCATCTTCTGGAACTCGTTGTAGATCGCCATTCGCTTCTTGGGATCGATCTCGCCCCGGCCCTTCTCGATCAGCGCATCGACCTTCGGGTTCTTGTATACCGGGTTTTGCCAATTGCCATTGCGCGAGCTGTGGTAGGCCGCGTAGGCCACGTTGTCCGCGTCGGCGTAGTTGCCGGTCTGATACACCGGGAAGAAGTCGGCCGTGGTGGCCGGCGTCTTGGTGGATGCCACCATGTCGGGCCAGACCATGGGCTTGATCTCGAGTTCGATACCGATCTTCTTGAGGCTGTCGAGCAGCACCAGTGACCACTGCCGTTGCTGTTCCAGGCCGGTCACATGCACCATGGTGAGCTTGACGCCACCGTTCGGGTACTTGGACTTGGCCATATAGGCCTTGGCAGCTTCCAGGTCGGTGCGCGGCACCTTGAGCTTGGGGTCGCTCATCAGGCCCGGGGGCAGCGGGCCCACCATCAGCTCGGCGTAACCGGCGGCGTCCAGCATGCCCTGGTAGTTGAAGGCATGCGACACCGCCTTGCGCAAGTTGATGTCGGCCAGCGGGCCGTTCTGCGTGTTCATCTTGATGCTGAAGGTACGGAACTCCGGCTCCAGGATGCGCACCACGCCCGGGCGGTCCTTCAGGGCGTCCATGTCTTCGCTGGTCAGGTCGACCGCGATATGGGCTTCGCCGCGTGCCAGCATCAGGCGCTGCGAGGAGGTCTCGCGCACGATCTTCCAGATCGCGCCATCGAGGTTGCCGCCGTCCCTCCAGGGCTGCGCCACACGCTCAAACTCGTACAAATTGCCCTGCTCGGCACGCTTGATCTTGAACCGGCCCGAACCGGCGAGGTTCTTGCGCAGGAATTCCTGGCCGTCGTCGGCTCCCTTGTTGGTCTCGACCAGCACCGGATTGACGATGAACTGCCAGGGCAGCACCGACAGGAAGGGCGCGAAGGGCTTGAGCAGCTTGAACTTGACGGTCTGCACGTCGGTGGCCTCGATGCCATTGGGATCGACCACACCCGCGATCATCCAGGCATTGCCTTTGGCCAGGCGCAGCGTGCGGCGGAACGAATAGGCCACCGCGTTGGCGGTGACCGGGGTGCCGTCCTGGAAACGTGCCGAGGTGCCGAGCTTGAAGACATATTCGAGACCGTCCGGCGAGACGGTCCAGGAAGCGGCCAGGTGCGGCACCACCTTGGGTGGGTTGCCCTCGACCCGCACCAGGCCATCGTAGGTGTTGCGCAGCAGCATCGACGCGGAGTAGCCCGTGGCAATGTGCGGATCGAAATTGGGGATGTCCTGGTTGCTGGCAATCACGAGAATTTTTTTGCCCTGCTGGGCCAGTGCCAGGCCGGACAGACCCGCGGTTGACACAGCCAGCGCAGACCCTGCGGCACCCTTGAGAAGACGACGACGTTGCATGGTGATACTCCTTGAATAAAAAAAACAGACTGAAAAAAAACCAATCAGGAGGCAGCGAGTGTTTCCACCGCCACCTGCGCATCCTGTGCGGGCACCGTATCGGCTTGGCCGTAATCGCGTGCCGCGCACTGCGGTGTGATCCAGCCCATCGCCACGTCATGTGCCACGTTGGATGGGGAACGCGCGCCTGGATCACCATAACCCGAACCACCCGCCAGCGTAAGCACCACGAACTCGTCCGTGGTCTGCAGGGTCACGAGTTCACCGGCACCACAATCGTGCACCAGCTGCCCATGGGCGTCCTCCACCACACCGCGCGCCGACAAACCCGACTGCCCGCCATGCAGGCCTGCAATATTCAGGCCCACTCCCTCGGGGTAGACCGACACCAGCATGGGCAGCCCGTCGTTGTCGCGCTTGCGCAGGCGCACCCGCTGGGCCAGCCCGCCGCGGTGCTGGCCCGCGCCGCCGGAGTCGGGCACAAAGGCCTTTTCCGTCACGAGGATGGGGGCGCGGGTCTCGATCATCTCGATCGACGTGTTGGCCGCCGATGTCGGGTACAGCAGGCCGGACTTGCCATCCGAACCGGCATTGGCGCCCTGCCCGCCGCCGCTGAACAACATGTCCGAGTAGGTGGCGCCGGTGGCATCCTTGCCATAGACCGTCATCGCCACCGGCAGCCCGGTGAAGGCCTGTACCTGCGCGGGCGCGGCCGTGGCCAGCGCCTGGAAGATGTTGGGCGCGATGTACCAGCCGGTGCGGGTGCGGATAGCCACCGAGGCTGGGTATTCGCAGTTGAGGATCGAGCCCAATGGCGCCTTCACGCTGAACGGCCGGTAACAGCCCGCATTGCCGCGCACGCCCGGTGTGAGCATGCATTTGAGCGGGTAGGTGGCATGCGCCTCGGTGTAGTTCAACGTTGAGTTCAGGCCGCCCTGCGCCAATTGCGGCGGCGCTCCCGCGAAGTCGATCTCGATGCGGTCACCGGCCACCGTGAGCTTCAGCGGGAAACGCATCGGCTCGCCCAGCGGGTTGCTCCACATGACCGATTCGTACACGCCATCGGGCACTCGCGCGATGGCCTCTCGCATGGCGCGCTCCGAGCGCGACTGCACCACTTCGGCCAGTGCCGTCAGGTCCTGCATGCCATAGTCGTGCATGAAGGACAGCAGGCGCTCCCCGCCCATCGCATTGGCGGTCACGAACGAATGGATATCGCCCAGCACCTGCTCGCCATTGCGCACGTTCTGGCGCAGCAGCGTGACCAGCGTTTCGTTGATGCGGCCCGCTTCGGCAAACTTCATCGGGGGGATCTGCAGGCCTTCCTCGTAGATCTCGCGGGCATGCAGCGCATCCTTGGTGCCACCGATATCGGACACATGGCCCACGGTGCCCAGCAGGCCCACCACGCGGCCGTCCAGGAACACCGGCGTCACGATGGCAATGTCGAACAGGTGGCCGGCACACAGCCACGGGTCGTTGGTGATCAGCACGTCGCCTGGCTGCATCGAGGACGCGGGGAAACGCTCCAGCAAGGCCTTGACGGCGCGCGGCAGCGTGAGGTTGAAGACCGGCATGGCCCGCGGCGAATGCGCAAGCGTCTCGCCGTCGGGGCTGAGGATCTCGCAGGCAAAGTCCTGCGCCTCGGAGATGACCAGCGAGAACGCCG
>JAJAZK010000266.1 GCA_026785765.1 Rhodoferax sp.
CCTCCCACCAGGGCCGCGCCGCGGGCGTTCCGGGCGTGGGGGGAGTCGTGGGCCGGGGGGGGGTTGGTGGCGGGGGGGGGGCGGGCGGGGGGGGGGGGGGGGAGGGCCCCCCCCCCCCCCGGGGGCCCCCCCCGCCCCCCCCCCCCCCCCCCCCGGGGGGGGGGCGGGGGGGGCCCCCCCGCCCGCCGGCCCCCACACCAGAACCACCGCCATGGCCAAGTAGACGCGTCGGCCCAGAAAGCGAACAGACATCGATGTCGTGCGTTTGCGACACACGCAGCAGCAAAAGCTGAAGCGAGATTCAAAGTCCGATCGAACTTGTGGCAAACAACCGCGAGGCTTGCGGGGATAGTTGCCACGATGCAGCACACCGCCGCACGTACAGCCAGCAGCATGGGTCTGTCGGGCAAGCTCCCGATCGACGCGCAGCAGTAGTTGGAAGAATCTTGGGTCTTGAAGAAGAAAGTGGGACACTGGGAAGGCCTCGAGGTGTGGTAACCCAGAGGCTCCCCCAAAGGGCGCTTTTAATCAAGTTCCCCGAGGGGGGTCACCACCGCCACATCACGCAGCTTGATCAAAACGTGGCCAGTTGCCATCGTTGAACATGATCATGCTCAAGTAGTCTGTGCCGCGTCCTTCGAGGGGTGCGTCACCCCAACCTTATGTAGTTGCAATTCTCACTTCCGCGCGCAGTTGGTTGCTTGATGCAAGTGTAGGGTGCTACCGCGCTGGTGGCTTAAACGGGTAAGCATGGCGTGGTCGGGCTAAGCGGCCTATCATTGCGGGTTGCTCACGGCGGACTGGACTATGGCCTGTCTTGCTACCCAACGCGTCCCCCCGACTTGTTTGTTCATGCCACCCGCCGACCCAGACTCTTTACGTCCATCGAACCCGCTACAGGCGCACCTGATCAGCGTGCGCGGCGCGCGCACGCACAACCTGAAGAACATCGACCTGGATATCCCGCGCAACCAACTGGTCGTAATTACCGGGCTGAGCGGCTCTGGCAAGTCCAGCCTGGCCTTTGATACCCTGTATGCGGAAGGGCAGAGGCGGTATGTCGAAAGCCTGTCGACGTATGCGCGCCAGTTTCTGCAGCTCATGGACAAGCCCGATGTGGACATGATCGAAGGCCTCAGCCCGGCGATTTCGATCGAGCAAAAGGCCACCAGCCACAATCCGCGCTCCACAGTCGGTACCGTGACCGAAATCCACGACTACTTGCGGTTATTGTTCGCCCGCGCGGGAACACCGTATTGCCCGGAGCACGACCTTGCGCTGCAGTCGCAGACTGTCAGTCAGATGGTGGATGCGGTGCTCGCGCTGCCCGACGGTACCCGCCTGATGCTGCTGGCTCCCGTGGCACGCGAACGCAAGGGCGAGTTTCACGATCTGTTTGTCGAATTGCAGGCCCAGGGCTATGTGCGTTTCCGTGTGGACGGTGTGGCCTGCGAGTTCGACGCCTTGCCCAAGCTCAAGAAAACCGAGAAACACAACATCGACGTGGTGATCGACCGCATCAAGGTGCGCCCCAAAGAGGACGGCGCGGCCCGCTCGCAGTTGCGGCAGCGCTTGGCTGAGAGTTTTGAGGCGGCGCTGCGGCTCGCCGATGGGCGTGCGCTGGCGGTCGAGCTGGGCGCGCCAGTCCTGGCCGACGGTTCACCTGGCGCGGAGAAGGAGCATTTGTTCAATGCCAAGTTTGCCTGCCCGGTGTGCAGTTACTCGATCAGTGAGCTCGAGCCGCGCCTGTTCTCCTTCAATTCGCCCATGGGTGCCTGTCCGGCCTGTGACGGAATCGGTACGATGGACTTTTTTGACCCTGCGCGTGTCGTGGCATTCCCCTCGTTGAGTCTGGCCAGCGGTGCGATCAAGGGATGGGACCGGCGCAATGCATATTACTTCGCCATGCTGGAGAGTTTGGCCCGTCACTACCGCTTTGATCTCGATTTGCCGTTCGAGAGCCTGCCGCAAGAGGTGCGCGACGTGTTGCTGCATGGCTCGGGCGCGCAGGAGATCAAGTTCAGCTACGTTATGGATTCCGGACCGACCCAGGGCAAGAAGCTCAGCCGCAGACACCCCTTTGAAGGCATCTTGCCGAATATGGAGCGGCGTTACCGCGAGACCGACTCGGTCGTGGTGCGCGAAGACCTGGCGCGTTACCGTAGCACGCAGCCGTGCAAGGAATGCGCTGGCACGCGGCTGCGACGCGAGTCGCGCCACGTGAAGGTTGGCGAGGGGGCCCAGGCGCGCGCGATTTTCGAAGTCAGTCACGTCACGTTGCGCGAGTGTCTGGAGTACTTCAGCAACCTGAAGATGTCCGGCGCCAAAGGCGAAATTGCGGGTAAGGTAGTGCGCGAAATCGGTTTGCGGCTGCGCTTCCTGAACGATGTCGGGTTGAACTACCTCAGCCTGGACCGCAGCGCGGAGACCCTCAGTGGTGGCGAGTCGCAGCGGATCCGGCTGGCGTCGCAGATCGGCTCCGGCCTGACTGGCGTGATGTACGTGCTGGACGAACCCAGCATTGGCCTGCACCAGCGTGACAACGACCGGCTGATCACTACACTGCGCCACTTGCGCGACATTGGCAATAGCGTGCTGGTGGTCGAGCACGACGAAGACATGATGCGCGCCGCCGACCATGTGATCGACATGGGGCTGGGTGCCGGTATCCATGGCGGGCGTGTGATCGCCCAGGGCACTTTTGACGCGATCCAGGCCAGCCCCGAATCGCTGACCGGCAAGTATCTGGCACGGGTGCTGCGGATCGAGGTGCCGCGGCGGCGCACGCCCTGGTTACCGGTACCCGGCGCTGACCTGTCCAGCACCAAAAGTGCGGCCCCGCGTGCCGCGCCCAGCAAGGCCGCCCAGGCTTGGGCCGAGCGTCAGGCCGTTCACCTGGCAACGCAGGGGGACTTGCAGGCGATCCGGGTGGTCGGCGCCTGCGGCAACAACCTGGCAAATGTGGAGGTCGAGTTTCCGGTCGGACTGCTGACCTGCGTCACCGGTGTTTCGGGCTCAGGAAAATCGACCTTGGTGAACGATACCCTGTACGCTGCGGTAGCGCGCCAGTTGTATCGGGCGCATGACGAGCCGGCCGCGCACCGCGACATCCAGGGCATCGAGTACTTCGACAAGGTGATCAATGTTGACCAGTCGCCGATCGGGCGTACGCCGCGCAGCAATCCGGCGACGTACACCGGCATGTTCACTCCCATTCGAGAACTGATGGCCGAGATGAACATGGCCAAAGAGCGCGGTTACGGGCCTGGCCGGTTCAGTTTCAACGTGGCGGGTGGGCGCTGTGAGGCCTGCCAGGGCGATGGCGTGAAGAAGGTTGAGATGCACTTTTTGCCCGATGTGTACGTGCCCTGCGACGTCTGCCATGGGCAACGCTACAACCGTGAAACGCTGGAGGTGTTGTACAAGGGCCGCAACGTGGCGCAAATCCTGGACCTGACCGTCGAAGTCGCCGCCGAGTTCTTCAAAGCCGTACCGGCGATCAGCCGCAAACTGCAGACGCTGCTGGATGTGGGCCTGTCGTATATCAAGCTGGGCCAGGCCGCCACGACGCTTTCCGGCGGTGAAGCGCAACGGGTAAAACTGGCGCTGGAGCTATCCAAGCGCGATACCGGGCGCACCCTGTACATTCTGGACGAGCCAACCACCGGCCTGCATTTCGCCGACATCGCGCTACTCCTCAAGGTGTTGCAGCACCTGCGCGACGCCGGTAATACGATTGTCGTTATTGAGCACAACCTGGACGTGATCAAGACGGCCGACTGGATCATCGACATGGGTCCGGAAGGCGGTTCCGGTGGCGGGCAGGTGGTGGGTGTTGGCACTCCGGAAGACATTGCCGCCAATGCGGCGAGCCACACCGGGCGGTATTTGCAGCGCGTGCTGTAGCGGTGTTCGATGCGCTTGTGGAGCGCGGCGGCGCGTGATTCGATAGGCCAATAGTTGGGGGTGGGAGTGCGGGCCCTGGCGTCCCTGCGCCTAATTGCCAAACACGATTCCAATTTTTGGCAGAATGCAAAAGGCTTGCCAACGCAAATAACCAGGAGACAGCATGGCCAAAGACTTCGAGACGATGGAAGACAGCAACCGCTCTTCCAACCCCAGCATCCACGATGTATCCAACCCGTCCCGGCGCCTGCTGCTTCAAAGCGGTGCGATGGGCGCAATGGCCGCATTGCTGGCGCCGCTGGCAGCGTGCAGTTCTGTTGGACCGTTCGCGGCGGGACCCAAGCTCGGATTCCAGGGCATCGCCATCGGTGACGGCGACAAATTGGTCGTCCCGGACGGTTATGTGGCCACGGCGATAGCCGCCTGGGGTGAGCCGGTGGGCATTCCCGGCAACATGCCGCCGTTCAAATTCGACGCCTCCAATACCGCCGCCGAGCAGGCGGTACAGATGGGCATGCACCATGACGGCATGGAGTATTTCCCTCTGAATGGCAGCTCGACGCACGGCCTGATGGCGCTCAACCACGAATACACAGACGACGGTTTGTTGCACGTGGGCGGCTTTGCCGGCCTGACCGCTGAGAAGGCCAAGAAGGCGCAAAACGCCCATGGGCTCACGGTGTACGAGATCGCACTGCGCGACGGAGCCTGGCAGATGGTGCGTCCGTCGCGGTATGCGCGCCGCTTCACCATGGACGCCCCCTTCTCGGTCGGTGGCCCTGCAGCAGGCCACGCCATGATGCAGACGGCAGCGGACCCGGCCGGCCGCACGGTGTTGGGCACACTCAACAACTGTGCCGCCAGCCAGACACCCTGGGGCACTTATCTGTCCGGCGAGGAGAACTTCATGTTCTATTTCAGTGGTGGCGACAACGTCAGCGCGCACCACCGCCGTTGGGGTATGCGCAAGGATGGCGCTTACGGTTGGGAGAAGTTCGACACCCGCTTCGATGCCGCCCGCAACCCCAACGAGCCGAACCGCTTCGGATGGGTCGTCGAGGTCGATCCGATGGACCCGACCAGCACCCCGGTCAAGCGTACTGCGCTGGGGCGCGCGGCGCATGAGGGTGCCTGGGTCGGGGTGACCAAGGATGGCCGTGCGGTGGTGTATTCCGGCGAAGACGCACGTTTCGAATACATCTACAAGTTTGTCAGCCGCGACAAGATCGCCCCCGGCGGTGCCCGGGCGAACCGCGAGTTGCTCGACCACGGCATTCTGTATGTGGCGCGTTTTGATGCGGACGGCAACGGCCGCTGGTTGCCGCTGGTGCATGGCCAGGGTCCGCTGACTGCCGCGAACGGTTTCGCCGATCAGGGCGAGGTGGTGATCAAGGCGCGCCAGGCCAGTGACTTGCTGCAGGCCACCAAGATGGACCGCCCGGAGTGGCTGAGCATCGATCCGCACAACGGGTGGGTGTACTGCACACTGACCAACAACAGTTCGCGCGGCCAAACCAATATGCCGGGGGTAGACGCCGCCAATCCACGCGCCAACAACGTGATGGGGCAAATCATCCGCTGGAAGGATGCGGGTGACTTCGATGGCGCGACGTTCCAGTGGAACCATCTGGTGCTGGCGGGTGACCCGTCCAACACGCGGCCAGAGTCGCGTGGCAATATCAAGTGTGACATTTACGCCTGTCCGGACGGAATCTGTTTTGACCGCCGCGGTGTTTTGTGGATTCAGACCGACGCGGCTGCGGCACAGATGTACCAGGGCGAACTGCAGAGAATTGGCAACAACCAGATGCTCGCCTGCGACCCTGCGACCGGCGAAACGCGCCGCTTCCTGACCGGGCCGACCAACTGTGAAATCACTGGCTGCACCTTCACGCCGGACGGCCGCACCCTGTTCATCAACGTTCAGCATCCGGGCGAGACGCCGAGCGAACGCAGCGATCCTGCCGCGCCAACGCGTTATTCGAACTGGCCGGACTACCGCCCTGGTGGGCGACCGCGCTCGTCCTCGGTGGTGATACGCAAACGCGACGGTGGTGTGATCGGATCTTGACGATGCGCGCCGTCAAGCCGAGTCGGCCGCCACCAGGGCGGCCAGGCGCGCGTAGCAAGGGTCTGCCGGATCGCGCGGGGCGGTATATGTCTGGAACTGGCCACGCCCGGCTTGCGCCATGCAGCCAACAGATGCCGCGCTGCCTTGTGCTTGCAACATCGCAAACAGGCGCTGGCCGGATCGGATGACACGCGGGCTGTCCGACTCGCCGTAGGTCAGCGCGAACGGAATACGATTCACTAAGGGCAGGTTTACTTCGACACCAGCGAGGCGATAGTACGGGTCTGCAAGGAAGCCGGCTGGCCGGTCCCGTCGGCGTTGCACCATGTCAGGCAGGTCTGAGCCAACGGTGGCCGGCCCTCTGCATCAGATACCCAGCCCACCCAGCGACTTGCCGCCGTCCACAAACAGCGTCTGCCCAGTGATGAAGTGGGTTGTTGGCGCGGCAAGAAAAGCAATCGCATTGGCGATCACCTCCGGGCTGGCCGCCTTGCCGCCGGGCTCCAGGCCCTCCCAGGCGGCGAACATGTCAGGCGGCGCCGAACGTGTCATGGGCGTGTCGGTAAAACCGGGCGCCACCGAGTTGACGGCGATCTGCCTGTCGCGCAGTTCCATCGCCATGGCCCGCGTGAGCCCGATGACGGCCGCCTTGGACGCCACGTAGTGCGCGAAGCGGGTGCCGCCCAAGGCCCCACGTGAGGAAATGGTGACGATGCGCCCGCCGGCTTGCATGCGCCGGGCGGCTTCCTGCGCCGGGATGAAGGTGCCGATGACGTTGACTTCGAGCATGGCGCGAAAAGCCTCTTCGGTCAGGTCGAGGAACTGCGCGTCGTTGTAGATGCCCGCTGCGCAGACCATGGCATCCACGCGCGGCTGCGCATCGAGCGCGGCGACCACGGATGCGCGGTCGCACACATCCACCGTAGCGGCCAGCACGTCCAGACCGCGGGCGCGCAGGTTGGCGGCTTCCTGCTCCACCCGCGCACCATTGCGGTCCATCGCGACAACACGAAACCCGTCTCGCGCCAGGCGTTCGGCGGTGGCCAGCCCGATGCCTTGTGCTGCGCCGGTGACGAAGGCTATGGATCGGTCGGTCATGGCGATATCCTGTTGGCGGGAAGTTCGAATACGCGGCCGCGGTTGACCAGTTGGTCTGGATCAATGCTACGTTTAAGGCTTTGCATGAGGGCGATTTCAGTCGCAGAACGACAGTGCGGCAGCTGCCGCCGCTTCGAGAAACCGATTCCGTGTTCGCCGGAGATCGATCCCCCCATCGCGCCAATGCTACCGTGCACCAGGTCTTCCACCGCCTGCTTGTGGTCGGCGTCAGGCAGCCCACCCACGCACAGGTGCAGGTTGCCGTCACCCAGATGACCGTAGGTCTGCACGCGGTGCAAGCCCATGACCTGCAGTGCACGGTGCATGTCGCGGGTCCAGCCGGCCATGCGGTCGATTGGCAGGCTCACGTCGAACCCTGCAAAGGGGGCGATCGCGGTGGCCGCCTCGCCGGATGCATCACGCAGCGCCCACAGCGCGCGGGCGTCGGCCACGGACTGCGCCAGCACCATCTGCGCATGCGGTACCTGTTCGAGAAACTCTGCCAAAGTGTGCTGAAACTGTTCTTCGTCGCCGCCGGGATGGTGGCCCATCGCCTCCAACAGCACCAGATGCGTGCCCGGTGGATCGAAGTGCCGGCGCGACTTGCCCAACTGAAGAGTGACCGTGTCGTAATAGTCGCGCCACATGACCTCGAAACTGCTTAAGGCGGCGCCCAGGCGCTGGCGGCACAGCGCCAGCAGGGCCCCCACCTCGTCGC
>JAJAZK010000267.1 GCA_026785765.1 Rhodoferax sp.
ATGATGCGGTGGTCGTAGCTCATGGCCAGGTAGTTGATGGGTCGAACCACCACCACGCCGTTCTCGACCACCGCGCGGTCCTTCGTGGCATGCACGCCCAGGATGGCCGATTGCGGCGGATTGATGATGGGAGTGGACAACATCGAACCGAACACCCCACCATTCGAGATGGAGAAGGTGCCGCCCGTCATCTCCTCGATGCCCAGCTTGCCGTCGCGCGCCTTGGTGCCGTATTCGGTGATCTTCTTTTCGATGTCGGCAAATCCCATCTGATCGGCATTGCGCAGAATCGGCACCACCAGCCCGCGCGGCGAGCCCACCGCGATACCAATGTCGAAATACCCGTGGTAGACGATGTCGTTGCCATCCACCGAAGCATTCAGCACCGGGTATTTTTTGAGCGCGTGCACCGCCGCTTTGACGAAGAAACTCATGAAACCGATCTTGACGCCATGCTCCTTCTCGAACTTCTCCTGAAAACGTTTGCGCATCTCGATGACCGGTGCCATGTTGACTTCGTTGAAGGTCGTCAGGATCGCGTTGGACGATTGCGACTGCAGCAGCCGCTCGGCCACCCGCGCGCGCAGGCGGCTCATGGGAACCCGTTGCTCCGGCCGCTCGCCCATTTCAACCTTGGCCGTGGCCACCTGCGGCAGCGCCGGTGCAGGGGCGCTGGCTGCCAACGGGAGACTGGGCGGAGCAGTCGGCCGGGCGGCGCCAGCCACAGCCGCCAACACGTCTCCCTTGGTGACCCGGCCATCCTTGCCAGACCCGGCGACCGATCCAGCGCCGAGCTGGTTGTCGGCCATTAATTTGGCGGCTGCGGGCATTGCGATCCCGGCTTTTGAGTTGCCCGGGACAGTTGCCGACTCCGCCATTTGCGCGACCGGGCTGGCCGCCACTGCTGCAGCGGCGCGGCCTTCTGTGTCGATGCGCGCGATCAGTTGTTCGGCTGCCACCGTGGCGCCGTCGGGCTGCACCAGCTCCACCAAAACACCGGCCGTCGGCGCTGGCACCTCCAGCACCACTTTGTCGGTTTCCACATCGATCAGGATCTCATCGATGGTGACGCTGTCACCGACCTTTTTCTTCCACTGCAACAAGGTCGCTTCCGCAACCGACTCCGACAATTGCGGTACCTTGACTTCGACGATGGCCATGTAGTTCTTTCGACAACAGTTTTCCTGAGGCGTGCTGCGCCGGGTTACTTGGTCAGGACAAAACCCTTGAGCTTGCCAAACGCGGCATCCACAAGCGCCTTTTGCTGCTCCTGGTGCAAATGGGAATATCCAACCGCCGGTGAGGCGGACGCAGAGCGGCCGGCGTAACCCAGCTTCTGCCCTTCGGCCATGTTTTCGTGGATGTAGTGCTGCACAAAGAACCACGCACCCTGGTTTTGCGGCTCGTCCTGACACCAGACCACATCGAACGCATTCGGATAACGCTTGAGTTCGGCCGCAAAGGCCTTGTGCGGGAACGGGTACAGCTGCTCGACGCGAACGATCGCCGTATCGTCGCTGCCCCGTTCTTCGCGCTTGCGCACCAGGTCGTAATACACCTTTCCGGAACACGCAATCAGGCGTTTCACCTTGTCGGCTTTCAGTTCCTTGTTTTCCGGTATCACGGTCTGGAAGCTTCCCTTGGTGAACTCCGACAAGGGCGACGCCGCGTCCTTGGCGCGCAGCAGCGACTTGGGCGTCATGATCACGAGTGGTTTGCGCAGATTGCGCACCATCTGGCGGCGCAGAACATGGAAAATCTGGCTGGCGGTGGTGGGTTGCACGATCTGCATATTGGCATCGGCGCTGAGCTGCATGAAGCGCTCCAGCCGCGCCGAACTGTGCTCCGGACCCTGGCCTTCGTAGCCGTGCGGCAACATCAGCGTGATGCCGTTGACGCGACCCCATTTCACTTCACCCGAGGCGATGAACTGGTCCACCACCACCTGAGCGCCGTTCACAAAGTCGCCAAATTGTGCTTCCCAGATTACCAGCGTATTGGGATCGTTCGAGGCGTAGCCGTACTCGAAGGCCAACACCGCCTCCTCGGACAGGATCGAGTCAATCACTACAAACGGCGCCTGCCCGTCTGCCACGTTTTGCAACGGGGTGTAGGTGCCCTCGTCAAACTTCTCGCGGTTCTGGTCATGAATCACCGCGTGGCGGTGGGTGAAGGTGCCACGGCCAGAGTCTTCTCCACTCAAGCGAACCGGGTAACCACTGGCAACCAGCGACGCAAACGCCATGTGTTCGCCCATACCCCAATCCACCGGGATTTCACCGCGGCCCATCGCAGCGCGGTCGGCGTACACCTTTTTTACCAGTTGGTGTGGCGCCACGCTGTCGGGAATGGTGGTCAGCCGGGCCGCCAGCCGTTTCCACTCGGCCAATGGAATGGCAGTGTCGCCGGCGTCGGTCCACTTCTTGTTCAGGTACGGCATCCAGTCCACTGCGTACTTGCTCTTGAAATTGGTCAACACCGGATCAAAGGTGTTTTTGCCGGCGTCCAGCGCAGCGCGCGTAGCCTTGACCATCTCGTCACCCAGTTTGGCGTCAAAACCCTGGGCCGCCAGCTTGTCTGCGTAAAGGCGCCGGGTGCCGGGATGCAACGCAATCTTCTTGTACATCAAGGGTTGCGTGAGGGCCGGCGTGTCCTGCTCGTTGTGGCCAAGCTTGCGGAAACAGATGATGTCGACTACCACGTCCTTCTGGAACTCCATGCGAAAGTCCAGCGCCATCTGGGTCGCCAGAACTACCGCCTCCGGATCGTCGCCATTTACATGCAGCACCGGGGCTTCGATCATCTTCACCACGTCCGAGCAATACAGGGTGGAGCGGCTGTCGCGCGGGTCGCTGGTGGTGAAGCCGATCTGGTTGTTGATCACGATGTGCACCGTGCCACCGGTGCTGTAGCCGCGCGTCTGGGCCAACGCCAGGGTTTCCATGACCACGCCCTGGCCGGCAAAAGCCGCATCGCCATGCACCAGCACCGGCAATACCTGCCTGCCCTTGGGGTCGGCACGGCGGTCCATGCGCGCCCGCACTGAACCTTCGACTACCGGATTGACGATTTCCAGATGCGAGGGGTTAAACGCCAGCGTCAGATGCACCGGCCCACCCGGGGTGGAAACATCCGACGAGAACCCCTGGTGGTACTTGACGTCGCCGCTTGGCAGGTCTTCAGGGGCAGTGTGGTCAAACTCGGCAAACAGGTCGGCTGGCAACTTGCCCAGCGAGTTCACCAGCACGTTGAGTCGGCCACGGTGCGCCATGCCGATCACGATTTCTTGCAGCCCGACCTCCCCGCCACGCTGGATCAACTCATCCATCGCGGCGATGAAACTCTCCCCGCCTTCAAGGGAAAAACGCTTCTGCCCGACGAACTTGGTATGCAGAAAACGCTCGAGGCCCTCGGCCGCCGTGAGCCGATCCAGGATATGGCGCTTCTTTTCGGCGTTGAAGCTCGGTTTACTGCGGATGGACTCCAGCTTTTGTTGCCACCAGCGCTTTTGTGTCTGGTCGGTCATGTACATGTATTCGGCGCCGATCGTGCCGCAATAAGTCTCACGCAAGGCATTCAGCAGGTCGCGCAAGCTCATGCGGTCTTTGCCAAAGAAGGTGTTGCTGGTGTCGAACACTGCTTCCTGGTCGGCGTCGCTGAAACCGTAAAAGCCGCTTTCCAGTTCCGGAATCTTGTCGCGCTCGCTGCGTTTGAGCGGGTCCAGATCGGCCCAGCGCGCTCCCACGTTGCGGTAGGCCGCAATCAATTGCTGTACCGCCGTGCGTTTGCGCCCCATCTCTACGTCGGTACTGGCCACCACCACACGCGTACCACCAAGTTTGGCGCGCTCGGCAAATGCGTTCACCACCGGCAGATGCGGCACGTCCTTGGCGAAACTGCCATCCACTGCCGGCACATGTTGCAAGGCATCGAAATAGTCGCGCCACGAATCCGGCACGCTGCCCGGGTTAGCCAGGTAGTTCTCGTACATCTCCTCGACATACGGAGCATTTCCGCCAAAAAGATAGGTGTTGCTTTGGTACGCTTGGTACACCGAAGCCGGGGCGGCGCCCGGTGGCATGGTTTGACTCATAGTGCGCTGAACTCCGTTTCCCTTGAGGAAACATTAGCCGGTCAAAGCTGGTTGATCAACCTTCCGCGGCACGGCTGAGCCGGTTGGCGGATGCGACTGTGGCATGGGAAGGGCCTGCTGACCCGACGATTGTGCCACCTATGTCCCAGGCCTCCGGATCAGGCGTTTGGCAGAGCCCCATGGCATCGGGCGCTGCCGGGTGTGCGGGTGGCCCGCGATCAACGGCACCACCATCCGGCATTGCATTGGCGAGCGTGCAACACCCTGCCATTCGGATCGAGTTGCGCGATGCCGCGTCGTCAGGCAAGCTGGCACAGTTGCTGAGGCGCCACAGCATCTCGCCAGCGGTGATCAAACAGGAGTTGACAGAAAGCTTCCTGATGGACAACGCTATCGCCACCCACGGGACTTGCACGCGTGAGGGTGCGCCCATGGTAGGCGCACCAAAAAAAAGGGACCTCAAGTCCCTTTCGCTACTGATCGTCCAAGCGCGGATTAAAAAACAATGCGCCGCGCGCACTCTATCGTGACGCATCACCAGCTACGGCATGCTGCCAGCAGGTACGTCAACAGCGGCGATTCGGGTGTCACGCAATGCCTGTACAAAATTCAGCAGACCTACCGGTTTGAGCCGCATGGTCTCTTTGGCGCAAGCTTCCACCCAATCTGGCTGGCCCAACTTGCTGGGTACATACATGGCTTGCAGGCGCGCTTTCAGCTATAGCCGTGTCTTCGTCCTATTCAAGCGTGTTGAACTCGCTGCCGATAGCCAGCCGCCCAATCGCGTCCGCCGTAAAACGCATCAGGTCGCCTTGAATGTCAATCGTCGTCCCATTGACTGCGGCCTGCAGCCAGCACCGTTGCAGGCGCTTCGTCACTTTGGAGAGCCACCGGAAACAGGCCCGCTTATCGAAGGGCTAAAACCTGCCTTCGGCGGAAACCCTCCCTGTTGGAAACGCACCCTTCTGCCCTGGCCGACTTGCGCAAGCAGCTGCTTTAACAGCGGCCAGTGGCGGCGTTCCTTGTCGCAGCGGCCCGCGTGCGCGTAAGGCAGGCCGCCTGGACCATGAAGGTCGAGCGGCAGCGTGCCGGACTCGCCCCCGCGCAATTTAACGTACCCCAGCCGGCCGGCAGTAGGCCGCATTTCAGGGTGTGACTAGATCCCGGATCTGCTGCAAGGCGACCGGGTCTTCCATGGTGGTCAGATCACCCGGGTCCCTGCCTTCGCAAACGGCGGCAATCGCCCGGCGCAACAACTTGCCGCTGCGCGTCTTGGGCAGTAACGCCACAAAGAGCACTCTGGCAGGCCGCGCGACGGCGCCCAGATCCCGATCAACCAAGGCCATAATCTCTCCCTCCAGCTTCAGCGCCGCGCCAGGTTCGTTTAGTCCGGTGGCGTCTCTGGGCACGGCAAAAGCCATCGCGACCTGTCCCTTTAGCGCGTCGGCCACGCCGACGACCGCGACTTCAGACACGTTCGGGTGCGCCGAGATGCTTTCCTCGATCTCGCGGGTTCCGAGCCGGTGGCCAGCGACGTTGATGACATCGTCGGTACGCCCAAGGATGAAGAAGTAGCCGTCCTCGTCGCGTATGCCCCAGTCAAAGGTGTTGTAGATCAGCCGGCCCGGAATGCTGTTCCAGTAGGTCTTGACAAAGCGCCCATCGTCGCGCCACAGGGTTTGCATGCATCCCGGTGGCAATGGGCCTTCGATCGCGACCACGCCCTTCTGGTTGGGGCCGCTCAGTTCCATCCCCGTGGTCTCATCAATCAGCTTGACGTTGTATCCATACATCGGTATGCCGGGGCTGCCAAACTTGCTGGCCGCTGGCTCCACCCCGTTAGCCAGCGCCAGGATCGGCCAGCCGGTTTCGGTTTGCCAGTAGTTGTCAATGATCGGTTTGCGCAGACCCTGGGAAATCCACTGCGCAGTCGGCTCGTCGAGCGGTTCACCGGCCAGGAACAGGGCGCGCAGGCTGGACAGGTCGTAACGGCTGAGCAGGGCCGGGTCGTGCTTCTTGAGCACACGGATCGCTGTCGGTGCACTGAACATCACTGTGACCTTGTACTTTTCGACCAGCGACCACCAGATGCCGCCATCCGGGCGCACCGGCAGACCCTCGTACAAGATGGTCGCCATGCCAGCGATCAAGGGCCCATACACGATGTAGCTGTGACCAACCACCCAGCCGATGTCACTGGTGCAAAAATAGGTTTCACCCGGGTTGCCGCAAAAGATGTGGCGCATGCTCGCCGCCAGCGCTACGGCATAACCACCGGTGTCACGCTGCACCCCCTTCGGCTTGCCGGTGGTGCCGCTGGTGTAGAGCGTGTAGCTGGGGTGGGTGGCATCCAGCCACACGCATGGAACCACCACGTCCCGGTAGCGCTGGCGCTGCTCCCCCCAGAGGTGGTCACGCCCGCCTTGCAACTGCATGTGAACCAGATTCCGGTCGACCAGCAGCACCGCAGCCGGTTTGTGGCGTGACTGGCGCAGCGCCTCGTCCAGCAGCGGCTTGTACGCCACGACCTTGCCGCCGCGCGAACCAGCATCGGCGCTGACAACCAGCACCGGTTCCGCATCGTCGATGCGCGAGGCCAGCGAACCGGAGGCGAATCCACCAAACACCACGCAATGGATGGCACCGATACGCGCGCAGGCCAACATCGCAAAAACGGCCTCTGCGATCATCGGCATGTAAATCAGTACGCGGTCGCCCTTTTTCACGCCCAATCCGAGCAAACAGGCCGCCATGGTCTGCACTTCAAGGTGCAATTGGGCGAAGGAATAGACGGTTTCGGAGCCGGTCTCGGTCGAGACTGCGATCAGGGCGGCCTGCTGTGGCCGCTGCGCCAAGTGCCGGTCCACTGCGTTATGGCACAAAT
>JAJAZK010000268.1 GCA_026785765.1 Rhodoferax sp.
ATCATGAACGGATAGCGCGATTCCTTGACCGCTGTCCTCAATTTCAATTTGCATCATCTCACCGACTTGAGACGCTGAACGGATAGTCGTTTCAACCGCCTGAGGCCAAGTATCGCACCCCAAACCGTCCTGGAAAAACGGGTTTCCCCTGAGATGACAGTCTGAATCCCCCAGAATCTGTGCCCCATCGGCTTGATACAGCGCGACCGCAAGGCGCTCACCAACTTTGAGGCGAAGCTACACGCTCCACGGTCCGATCTTGCCCACGAAGCGCTGAAAGACCCCAATCTTTTAGATTTTCGCGGTCTTGGCAAGGAAGCCAACGGGCGCGCCATTGAGTCCGCCAACTAAAAGCCGAGCAAATACGCGCCGCACGGCGAGCCTCTTACTCCCCGAAAACCGGCGAGGCGTACAAGGTCTTGCCACCCACCCGGATTTCCACATCCTGTTGGTAACGCGCGACGGCCGCCGCATCGATGTCTATGCCCAGGCCTGGCGCGTCGGGGGCGGCCACCTGGCCATGCGGGTCCAGATCCAGATGGTTGCGGGTGAGTTCCACCGCCAGCGCCTTGAGCTGTACCGGGTACTCGCAGATATGGTGATCGGCAAGCCCGGCAAACGGCTGCATGGAAGCGCTCAGCGCCAGATGCGAAGTGAAGGTGTGGTTGACGTAGGTCACCCCGCGCGCCACCGCATGGTCAGCGACCTGTTTCGCCGGGCCCAGGCCACCGATGCGCCCGCAGTCGATCTGCACATAACCGATGCCGCCGTAATCGATCAGGTGGCGCGCCATCGACACATTGTGCGCACCCTCGCCGCCAGCAATTCTGACGCTGCCGCTGCGCCGCGCCAGGGCGGCGTACTGCTCCAGCGCGCTGGCGTGAAACGGTTCCTCCAGCCAGGTTGCGCGCGCTTGCTGCAGTGCGTCCAGTCGCAGCGCCGCCCGCTCCAGGTCGTCGACAAAAATCGTCCCGACGTCAACCAGCAGGATGCCGTCGGTCCCGATTGCCTCGCGCGCCGCAAAGAAATGGTCGGCATCCTGTTGCACCGTGCCGCGACCTATCGCGCCCCAGCCGAACTTGACCGCCTGGAAACCGCGCTGGCGCTCCGCACGCCCGCGCTCCAGCGTCTGCTGCGCCGTGTCGCCAAACAGCAGCGAGGCATACGGCGTCTTTGGATGCGAGGCGGTGTAGCCCAGCAGCTTCCAGGCCGGTTCACCTCGCGCCTTGCCCAGCACATCCCACAGCGCCATCTCGACGCCGGAGTAGGTGTGCGCCGCCTGCAGCACATCCATGCTGTTGTAGGCCACGCTGGCGCTGATGGCAGCGATGTCCTGCACCGAATCCAGGCGCTGCCCCAACACCGACGTGGCCACCGGCTGGCAAGCGCCATGCGACATCGGGCACACGAAGGCGGCGATGGACGGCAGCGGCGCGGCCTCGCACTCGCCATAACCCACCAGCCCGCCGGCGGCGACGCGCACCAACAGCGCATCCTGGCTGCCGTCGGCATCGGTCGTGACCACCGGCATGGACAGGTAAAAAAAATCAACCGATTCGATTTGCATGGTGTTGTGTGCGCAGGCGGGTGCTGCTCAATTGCAATAGAGGACGGCGTGCGGCTCGAACTGCGCGCCTTCGTCCAGCGGGTACATCGGGCGCGCGCAAATCGTGTGCCCGAGCGACTTCACATTGGCCGACGTGGCGCCCGGCACGTCGATGTTGAAGTTGTTCTCCACCCAGCCGTCGTACATGTGGTACTCGGTGTGCGGAGACTTGACCACGATCAGGTCGAAGTCGGTCGGGTCCAGCCCGTTGGAGTAGTACATCGCCCGGTCAAACAGGCTGAGGGTCTTGCTGAAAACCACCACCGTGAAATTGTCGAACTGCAGCACCGCGGTTGGCCCGGCGTCCAGACCGAGCTTCATCGTCTCCAGGCGCGACTGGCCGTCCGACAGCAGGCGCACCTTTGCCGTGACCTGCATTGGCGCGAAGCGCTGCTGATCGATCGCGCCGCCCAGCGCTACCGTGATGGAGGCGCCAACACCCGCCTTGTGCGCCGCTGCCGCCGCCCGCGGGTCTACGATCTGCGCCAGCACGCGTTTGGGATAGGCGGCTTCGCGCAGGCCCTTGAGAATGAGGTTGGAGTCACCGGTTGCGCCTGAGGACGTCGCGTCTGCTGCGTCGGTAAAGAGCACCGGGCCGGCAATGCTCACCGCCTGCCCGATGGCACGCTCGAGCGACATCAGCTTGCCCTGCATGCGGTGGCGCCGCGGCCAGAACTCGCGCGCCAGCATCAGTGCCTCGGCCTTGGCGAGCTCGCCGTCCCCGTCCGTGGCCACGATGACCTGGCTGCACAGCTCGGGCACGTCGGTGAACGGATTGCCGATCATGATGCCGGCCGACATGGCGGTACCGTCAATCTCCATGCGGCGTGCCTCCCGGATCAACTCGCCGTAACAGCCCGACTTGGTGATCAGCTCATCGCCACGCACCAGCGCCGGTATCACGACACGCGCGATGGCGGTGCGGGTCTTCTTGGTGACCAGCCGGTGCAGGATGCGCGCGGCGCGTTCGCCGGTAGACCCGAAGTCCACGTGCGGGTAGGTGTGGTAGATCGCCACGCCGTTGATCTGGCGCAGCATGCGGTCGGTCATGATGCCGTGCAGGTCGAGCGAGATGACGATCGGGATATCGGGCCCGAGCAGCTTGCGCACCGCGCTCAGCAGATAGCCCTCGGGGTCGAGTTCGCCATCGGCCGCCATCGCGCCGTGCATCGAGAAATACATGCCGTCCACGCCACTGGCGGCGTGGTGCGTGATCGACTCCAGCACCTCACTCGACAGGCGCTTCCAGCCGGCAGCCGACAGCAGTCCGGCCGATCCGGAGCGGGCGCCGATGGAGAGCACCGGCTCCAGAGCGGTCTCTTCGAACACCGCCAGCGCGCCACCGAGCGATGTGTTCAGGCCACGCTGCGACAGCATCGCGCTGCCGTGGTCGATGTGAAAGTTCTCATAACCCGATTGCAGGGGGTTGAATGACGAGATTTCCTGCATGCACTCGGCAACCAGGATGCGGCGGCGGGTCTTCATGGGGGCTCCTTCAGGGGGTGAGGCTTCCGTCGGCAACACGCAGGCAGGCGACCTGGTGCGCATCTTCTGTGGTCGTCAGTACCGGATCTTCGCTCTGGCAGCGCGGCTGCACATACGGGCAACGGCTGGCGAAACGGCAACCGATTCCAATCGTGTCGGGGTTGGGCATGTCACCGCGCAACACCGCGTGCACCCGGCGCTGTGCCGGATGGTCGGCTGGCAAGGCCGCCAGCAGGCTTTGGGTATAGGGATGCTGCGGGCGGGCGAACAGGGTGGCGGCCGGCGCCACCTCCACAATGCGCCCGAGGTACATCACGGCCACCCGGTCACTGATGTTGCGCACCACCGCCAGGTTGTGCGAGATGAAAAGGTAGGTGAGCTTGAGGTCGCGTTGCAGTGTGCGCAGCAGGTTGATCACCTGCGCCTGCACCGACACGTCCAGCGCCGACACCGCCTCGTCGGCGACGATGAACTCGGGCTCCAGCGCCAGCGCCCGCGCGATGCCGATGCGCTGGCGCTGCCCGCCCGAGAACTCATGCGGGTAGCGCTGCAGCGCGGCGCTTGGCAGGCTCACCAGGTCCAGCAATTGCTGCACCCGCTTCACGCGGCTGCGCGTATCACCAACGCCATGGATGATCAGCGGCTCGGTGATGATGTCGCCGACCCGCATGCGCGGATTGAGCGAGCCGTACGGGTCCTGAAAAACGATCTGCATGGCGCGGCGTTTGCTGCGCATGGCGTCAGCGCCCAGATGCGTGATGTCCTCGCCGTGGTGCAGGATGTTGCCGCCGCTGGGCTCGATCAGCCGCAACAGCAGTCGGCCGGTAGTGGACTTGCCGCAACCCGACTCGCCCACCAGACCCAGTGTCTCGCCGCTGGCAATCTGCAGGTCGATGCCATCGACTGCGCGCAGGGCTGGCGCCGCTTTGGCAAGAAACCGCCGAGGGCGCGCGAAATGCTTGTGCAGGCCGCGTGCCTCGATCAGTGGCGGGCGGCTCATTGGAGTACCTTCGCCCTGCGGGCTGCGGTGCGAGCTGGTCTGGGGCGGCCCGGCGCGGCGCTCATTGGAGTACCTTCGCCCTGCGGGCTGCGGTGCGAGCTTGCTTGGGGCGGCCCGGCGCGGCGCTCATACGCTGGCTACCGCCGCAAACGGTGCAAAACAGGCCGTCTGATGTCCCGGCTCAACCGTGTGCAGCGGCGGTACGCTGGTGCACGCCGCATGGGCCAGGGCGCACCGCGGCGCAAAGCTGCAGCCAGCACCCATCTGGCCAACCGCCGGCACCGTGCCTTCGATCGTGCTGAGCCAATCGGCACCGGCGGCGATGCGTGGCCGCGACGCCAGAAGACCTCGCGTGTACGGATGCGCCGGGCGATCAAACACATCAAGCGCGCTGCCGAACTCGACCACGCGCCCGCCGTACATCACCGCCACCCGGTCACACATCTCGGCGATCACGCCCAGGTCGTGGGTGATCAGCAATACCGACATGCCCGAGTCGCGCTGCAGCTTGCGCACCAGTTCGAGGATTTGCGCCTGGATCGTGACGTCCAGCGCCGTCGTCGGTTAATCCGCGATCAGCAGCCTGGGTCGCCCGGCCAGCGCCATTGCAATCATGACGCGCTGACGCATACCACCAGACAGTTCGTGCGGGTAGGCGTCGATCTGGCGCTGCGGGTCCGGCATCTCGACCCGGCGCAGCAGAGTGATGCCCTCCGTGTGCGCCGCCTCTCCCTGCAGTCCCAGATGCCAGCGCAACACTTCGCCAATTTGCTGGCCGACCCGCATCACCGGGTTGAGCGAGGTCATCGGCTCCTGGAAAATCATGGCGATGTCCTTGCCGCGCAAGGCCCGCATCTGCTGCGACCCCAGGGCCAGCAGGTCCTGACCCTGCAACAACACGCGCCCGCTGCGCACCGTGATCGGGTGCGGCAACAGGCCCATGATGGACAGGGCCAGCATGCTTTTCCCGGAGCCGGATTCACCGACGACACCCAACACCTCGCCACTGCGCAGAGTCAAATCCACGCTGCTGAGAATCTCCGGCCCGCGCGCGCCCAGCGCTGTTGTGAGCTGCTGCACTTCCAGCATCGGGCCGTCGGCGGCAACACGTGCAGCAGTCATCGGGTCGCCACCGCCATGCGCGGATCGAGCACGTCGCGCAGCCCGTCGCCCAGCATGTTCAGCCCCAGCACGCTGACCAGAATCGCCAACCCCGGGGCTACGGTGATCCATGGCGCGGCAATGATGAAGTCACGCCCATTGGCGATGATTGCGCCGAAGGTCGGCGCCGGTGGTGGTGGCCCGACACCAATGTATGACAACACGGCCTCGTTCAGGATCGCCACCGCGAACACATAGGTCACGCGCACCACCAACGGCGCCATTGCATTGGCCAGTACGTGGCGCAGCAGGATGCGCATATGACCGGCACCCAGGGCGCGCGCGGCTTCGACATACTCCATCTCGCGCACCACCATCACCGAAGCGCGCACGATGCGCGCCGTGTGCGGCGTGGCGGCGATCGAGAGCGCGATGATGACGTTGGTGACCGAGGCCCCGAGCACCGACCTGATGGCGATGGCCAGGATGATGGACGGAACGGCCATGAAAGCGTCCATCACACGCATGATCGGATTGTCCAGGCGGCGGAAATAGCCCGCCGTCGCGCCGATGAACACTCCTGCCAGCGCCGTGATCAACGCCACCATGAAGGCGATCTGGAGTGAAATGCGCGCGCCAAACAGCACCCTGGACAAGATGTCGCGCCCGAAATGGTCGGTCCCCATCCAGTAGATGGCGTTCGGCTCCACCATACGGGCGCGGAAGTTACCCTTGAGCGGATCAAACGGCGCGATCACGCCCGCCAACAGGGCCAACGTGGCCACGGTGCCCACCAGCAACAAACCAATGGTGAAGGACCGGTTGGCAAACAGGCGTCGTGCAAACGAGGGGCGTCCCGTCGGCATCGGGAGCGCCGTTGGCTGGACCGGTACCGAGGCTGCAGCCATGCTCACTCCAGCCGCACACGCGGGTCAATTACCGCGTACAACAGGTCCACCAGCAGGTTCACCCCCAGGTAGATCAGCGCCAGGAACAACAACCCCCCCTGAATCACCGGGAAGTCGCGCGACAACACGGCCCCGATGATTAGCCGCCCCATGCCGGGGATCGAGAACACCTGCTCGATCACCACCGCGCCGCCGAGCAGGCCGCCAACCATGATGCCCATGACGGTGACGATCGGCACCATCGCATTCACCAGCCCGTGGCGCAGCACGACATAGGGCTCGGGCAGGCCCTTGGCACGCGCGGTGCGCACGAAGTCCTGGCCCAGTACCTCGAGCATGCTCGAGCGCGCCATACGCGCCACAAAACCCATCTGTACGCAGGCCAGGGTAAAGGTCGGCAAGGCGATGTGGCGGGCCCACTGCCAGGGGTCCTTGGCAAAGCCCACATAGTCGCCCGCAGGAAAAATCGGCAGCAGCACTGCCACCGACCAGATCAGCACCAGGCCGAGCCAGAACTCGGGGATCGACAGGCCCAGCAAGGCCAGCGTCATCATGCCCTGATCGGCAGCCTTGCCGTGCCGCACCGCCGCCACGACGCCGGCCGCGACGCCGATCAGCACCGCGAAGAAGAACGCCAGCGCCGTCAGGGACAAGGTGACCGGCAGCCGCTCGAAGATGGCGCTGGTGACGCTGCGGTTGAGCAGCAGGGACGTACCCAGATCACCCTGCAACAGGCGCAGGTACCACTCGCCCATGCGGATCAGGAACGGCCGGTCGAGCCCGAGCTCGCGGCGCACGCGCTCCAGCTCCTCGGCGGTGGCGCTGGTGTCCAGAAAGATCGATGCAGGGTCCCCCGGCACCAGCCAGAGCAGACCGAAGGTGATCAGCGAGACCAGAAACAAGGCGGGGATGGATGCAAGCAGCCGACGAAGGACAAATCGACCCATGGTTCCCCGATGTTCCCGCTATGACCTTGCCTTTCTCACGCTCAGTCCAGCCAGACCCCCCACATGCGCGGAATCCGGTAGGGTTTGAAGTTCTTCAGCTTTGTAGTGGCGACCTGGAACAGGCCAAAGTTGCCCATGTTGACGGCAATTACCTGGTCGTTCATCTGCTTCTCGAAGTCGGTAAACAGGCGTTGCTGGGCATTCACGATCATCTCGCCGTTGAAGCGGTCAAAAATCGAGTCGATCACCGGATCGGCCTTGCGCTGGCCCTGGCCCTTGACCCAGTGCGACATGGCCGAGGCGGGGCCCTCGTACGGCTCAATGCCGAAGCCATGGGTCCACAGGGTCCAACCCTCATCGCTGCCAAGCCCGATCTTGGAGGTGGTGGGCCAGTCGGCCACCTTGAGCTCTACCGTCACGCCGATCTGGGCCAGCTGCTGCTGGATCACGGTGGCCGTATCCACGGTGGGGCGGTCGTTGTGCACAATGAAAGTGACCTTTTCACCCTTGTAAGCCGATTTGGCCAGGCTGGCCTTGGCAGCAACCAGATCCTGCTTGGGTGTAGTGCGCCCGGTATGGTAGGCCGAGCCGCCAAACACCCAGCTGGTATCGAGTCGGTAGATGTCGGCATACGCGACCGCCATGATCTCTTCCAGATTCAGCGATTGCGCCACGGCACGGCGGAAGTTCAGGTCGGCCCCGATACCCTGGGCCATGTTGAACTTGAGTATCGACGCGGCCCAAGGCAACACCGGGATCACTTGTAAATTGGGATTGCCCCTGAGCCGTTTCGCGGTTGGGCCGTCGGTGGTCTCGTTGATTTGCACTTGGCCGGTCTGCAACGCCGCGTCACGCGCGCCGGCCTCCGGCATGAAGCGGAAGGTCACCGAGTCGATGTACACAATCTTGGCACCGGCAAAACCGTCTCGCTCCTTGTACGCTGGATTGGGCTTGTAACCGTCAAAACGCGCAAGCTTCACATGGCTGTCAGGCTTGAACTCGACGAACCGGAACGGGCCGGTTCCGATCGGATCGGCCTTGCCCATGTCCTTGGCCGCTTCCTCCGATGGCATGATGGCGATGGGCGCGCGCGGGCTGGACAAGTTGCCCAGGAAGGTGGATTGCACGCTCTTGAGCTTGATCGTGACCTGGTTCGGGCCGCTGGCAGCGACCGAACTGATCGCCGCCACTAGCGCGGGCGAAGCGCCGGCCTTGCGATAACGCTCCAGCGAGGCCACCACATCGGCCGACGTCATGTCCTTGCCGTTGTGGAACTTCACGCCCTGGCGCAGGTTGAAAACGTAACTAAGGCCGTCCGGCGAGACCATCACGCCGGTGGCGAGGTCCGGCACTGGGCGCGCGTTCTCGTCGCGCGCATACAGGGTCTCGAACATATGCAGATTGACGTTGCGCGCCACCTGCGCCGAGGTGGCATGTGGATCGAGCGAGGGCGGCGCAGCGGTCATCGCGATGACGACATCGCCGCCCTTCTTTTGGGCCACCGCTGGCATCAGCGCACCGAGCGCCAGGGATGCCGCAAGGGCCAGTTTTAGGAACTTCAGCTTCATGAAAAATTTCTCCTGCTGTTGTGCCCCGGAATGGGGCCTGTTGCCATGGTTGCCAGTCTCACTGCGATTTCAAACCTCGGGTTCGGCATCGTCCTGCATGCCGACCGCCACGCAGTCCCCCCGCTCCAGGCGCCCGGGGCCTGCTGCCATCGACAACACGCCGCTGGCGCCATAAATCAACTCCAACTGTGGATGATCCACGTCCTCGATGAAATGGAGGAAACCCGCATATTGGCCCTTCTGCACCAAGTCGCCCGCCACATTGCGCGGCTCAAAGATCGCATTCGCCGGGGCGAAGCTGTAGGCGGCGAGCGAATGCGACTGGCAACCGTGCTCACGGGATGCATTCGGAATATTCGGGATTAAACATGCAATGTGACGATAGCATATTTAATAAAAGTATACAATCTGCAAAATCAAAGGAAAACCCTTATCCCTATGAATCCGGAGCGGCAGGGCATCGTCATTTGCAAGGATGTGCGAATAAAGATGCGTGACGGCATCGGCCTGGCAACCGACATCTACCGCCCAGCACGTGACGGCGAGATGCTGCAGGGGCCCTTCCCCACCATCCTGTGCCGCACCCCGTACGACAAATCGGATCGACGTTACACCGAGATCGCCGACTACTTTACGCCGCGCGGTTTTGTGGTTGCCCTGCAGGACCTGCGCGACCGCCACCGTTCCGAAGGCACGGGCGACTATGAACACACCGCCACGCCACATGAAGGGCGCGACGGCTTCGACACCATCGAGTGGCTTGCGTCACGGCCCTGGAGCAACCAGGCCGTGGGCATGGTGGGCAGCTCGTTCGCCGCGGTAACCCAGGTGCGCGCGGCGCTGGAACGCCCGCCCCACCTGACGGCGATATGGCCCGATGTGACCCCCACCGACAACTACCAGCACCAGGCGCGCGAGGGCGGTGCAATGCAATTGCAGATGTTCTGGGCGCTGTTCGTGCACGCGCAAGACGCCCAGGACATTCGGGACGACCCGCAAAAGCAGGCCGAGGTCTGGGACGATCTGCGCCACATGCGCCAGCGCCTGCTGGCAACCCCCTGGAAGGTTGGGCAACTCTCGCTGCGCCATACACCGCGGCTGCAGGAAATCCTGCTCAACTACTACACCCGTGGCGTGCGTGACGCCTGGTGGGACGAGGCGCGCAACTGCTACCCGGCGCATTTTGCCGACTATGCAGACATCCCCGGTACCTTTTCCAGCGGCTGGTACGACGCCTACCCGCTGGCCATGACCGAGTACTTCAGCGCCATGGCGCGGCAAAACCAGCAGCCCCAGCGCCTGGTGGTGGGCCCATGGGGACACGGCGGCATGCGTGGCACCGACAGCTTCATGAACGACGTCGAGTTTGGTCCGCAAAGCGTCTGGGGCGTGGCGCGCTACTTCGAGGAGCAACTGCATTTTTTCGACCGCACCCTCAAGGGGTCGGGCGACCGGAGCGGGCGCACCCCTGCGGTGCGAATTTTCGTCATGGGCGGGGGCAATAGCGAGCGCGATACGAATGGCCGCGTGCAGCATGGCGGCCGCTGGCGCGACGAGAACGAGTGGCCGCTGGCGCGCACCGCCTACACCCCGATGTACCTGCATGGCAACGGCCTGCTGTCGGCGCAAACGCCGGTTGCAGACACGGCCCCGCGCAGCTTTAGCCACGATCCGGCGCACCCGGTTCCCAGTATCGGCGGCGGGTTGTGCGGCATCATGGAGCTGCCGCCCGACGACGTCGGCGGCCCGGAGTCGATGTGGTCACGATTCCTCAACCCGGTGCTGCGCATGCGCTACATCCTGGGCCCGGGTCCGATGGACCAGCGCGAGTCAGCCGCCGTGTTCGGCGCAGCGCTACCCTACCGGCGCCTGCGCGACCGCAGCGATGTGCTGGTATTCGAAACTCCGGTGCTGGAGCAGGACGTTGAAGTAACCGGCCCGATCGTCGTGCACCTGCATGTATCCTCCAGCGCGCCGGACACCGACTTCACCGCCAAGCTGATCGATGTCCATCCGCCCACCGCGAGCGACCCCGACGGCTACGCGATGAACCTGTGCGACTCCATCATCCGTTGCCGCTACCGCGAGGGTTGGGACCGCGAGGTGATGCTGGAGCCCGGTGCCGTCTATCCCGTCAGCATCACCTTGCCGCCCACCAGCAACCTGTTTACGCGGGGACACCGCATCCGTCTCGATATCGCCAGCAGCAATTTCCCGCGCCTGGACGTAAACCCGAACACGGGCGAGCCGGTTGGCTGCCATACCCGGATGCAGATTGCCTTCAATCGGGTGCATGTGGACCACACACATCCCTCGCATATCTTGCTTCCCGTGATCCCGGTCGGCTGAAGGCCGGGCGCCACCCGCCGCCGCTACATCAAGGTGGCGAAGGTCGCGGAATCACCGGCAACACGATGTGTGATGCGCGCACGCCGTCGTGGAA
>JAJAZK010000269.1 GCA_026785765.1 Rhodoferax sp.
CACACCTGAGCGGCACCCCAAGCCTCGCCGAGGCCGGGGCGATGTTGCGTGCCGGTACCGCCGAACAGGCATTGGTATGGCGGGCCGGGCTGCGTCCGTGTGTTCGACCGTGTGGCGCGGGTGAAGCGGCGCTGGTAACTGCGTTGCTGGGTGGCGCCTCGCTGCTGGCGGCGCTGGAGGCCGCGCCGGGTCTGGATTTTCAGGGTTGGCTGTCGATGGCCGTGCAGTCCGGCCTGGTGCTCGGGAGCCGATCGCTGCCCACGCCGGAGTGAACATTGGCACCATCACGCGGCTCTCGCTAGCCATCGTCGAGCCCGCTAGCGCGCAAAACCGTCCCGTGCGTGACATGCCGGTTACCGAACCGCACAATAATCAGTGACTCTCAAACCGCCGGGCACAACTGCCACGGCGCTGAACAAAACAGCGCATGCCTTTCTTCGACACCCGCATCGACCCGCAAAGCGAGGCGTTCGCCAGCAACCGGGCGCACACCTTGCGCATGCTGGCGGAGGTACGGGCGCTGGAACAGCGCACCCGGGACCGGTCCGCGCAATCGCGGCCGCTGTTCTAGAAACGCGGGCAATTGCTGCCGCGCGACCGCATCGCGCTATTGCTGGACCCTGGCAGCAACTACCTGGAACTCTCCACCCTGGCGGGTTATGGCCTGGACCACCCGGACCTGGCCAAATGTATACCGGGGGCCGGCGTCATCACCGGTATCGGCACGGTCAGCGGCACGCGCTGCATCGTGGTGGCTTCTGACGCCGGCATCGAGGCCGGCTCCATCCGCGCCATGGGCCTGGAAAAAATGCTGCGAGCGCAACATCTGGCGCTGGAGAACCGGCTGCCATTTGTACACCTGGTGGAAAGTGCCGGCGCCAATCTGCTGCGCTACAAGGTCGAGGGTTTTGTGCGCGGCGGCGCCATCTTCCGCAATCTGGCACGCTTGTCTGCCGCCGGCGTGCCCGTGCTTACCGTGGTGCACGGTTCCTCCACTGCCGGTGGCGCCTACATGCCGGGCCTGTCGGACTACGTGATCATGGTGCGCGGCCGTGCGCGCGCCTTCCTGGCCGGTCCGCCGCTGCTGAAGGCCGCCACCGGAGAAATCGCCAGCGAGGAAGAACTCGGTGGCGCCGAGATGCACACGGCAGTGTCGGGCCTGGGCGAATACCTGGCACAGGATGACGCCGACGGCATACGACTGGCGCGCGACGTGCTGCAGCGCCTGCAGTGGAGTCGGCATCTAACCAGCGCAGCACAGCAGGCGCCCCGCCTTGCCCCGCCCCCCCGGCTGGACGCGCAGGAGCTGCTCGGCATCCTGTCGCCGGATGGCCGCAAGCCAACAGACATGCGCGAGGTAATTGCGCGCATCGTCGATGCCTCCGATTTCCTGGAGTTCAAGTCACTGTATGGCCCAGCCACGGTCACCGCGCACGCAGCGATCGAAGGCCAGTCGGTCGGCATCGTCACGAACAACGGGCCGCTGGACCCGGATGGCGCCAACAAGGCAACCCATTTCATCCAGGCCTGCTGCCAGAGTGGAACACCGCTGCTGTATCTGCAAAACACCACCGGTTATATGGTTGGGCAGGCGTTTGAGCGCGGCGGCATGATCAAGCACGGCTCCAAGATGATCCAGGCGGTGACTTCGGCCACCGTGCCGCAGATTACGATCTATTGCGGGGCGTCGTTCGGCGCCGGCAATTACGGCATGTGCGGGCGTGGCTACGAGCCGCGCTTTCTGTTCTCGTGGCCGAATGCACGCACGGCGGTGATGGGCGGCGAACAGGCCGCCACCACGATGCGCATCGTGGCCGAGGCCGGTGCCAAACGCAAAGGCCTGGCGATTGACGAAGCCGCGCTGGCAGCCCAGGAGCGAACCATCATCGACACCTTCGAGCGCCAGCAAAGCGCCATCGTCACATCGAGCCTCATGCTCGACGACGGCGTGATCGATCCGCGCGACACCCGCGCAGTCATCGGCCTGTGCCTTGGCCTGAGTGACGAGGCCGCACGGCGCACGCTACGGCCGATGCAGTTCGGGGTGGCAAGGCCATGAGCCGCCGGGCCGCTCCCAAGGCACATAGCGCCGCAGCGCGCAGCGCGAAGGCCTCGTCATGAGCCGCCGGGCCGATCCCAAGGCACATAACGCCGCAGCGCATAGCGCCCGGGTCTGCTGATGAGCCATTTCACATCCGTCCTGATCGCCAATCGCGGCGAAATTGCAGTGCGTATCCTGCGCAGCGCGCAGCGTCTGGGCTACCGTGTGATCGCCGTGTATTCGGATGCCGATGCGACGGCCATGCATGTACAACTGGCCGACCAGGCAGTACGCATCGGAGCCCCGGCTCCACGCGACTCCTACCTGAATGGCGCCGCAATTTTGGCTGCCGCAAAAACCAGCGGCGCACAGTCAGTCCACCCCGGATACGGGTTTCTGGCGGAAAACGCCGACTTCGCACAGGCGGTGGTGGATGCCGGGCTGGTCTGGATCGGCCCGCCAGCGGCAGCCATCCGTGCAATGGGCGACAAGGCACAAGCAAAACAGTTGATGCAGGTCGCCCAGGTGCCCTGCATACCGGGTTACGACGGTGAGCTGCAGGATGACGCCTGGCTGCGCGCGCAGGCGGATCAGGTCGGTTTCCCGCTGATGATCAAGGCCACCGCGGGCGGCGGCGGGCGCGGCATGCGGCTGGTGGATTCGGCTGCCGACTTCGACGCCGCGCTGGCCAGCGCGCGCTCGGAAGCACTGTCCGCATTCGGCTCTTCAACCGTCTTGCTGGAACGCGCCATTGTGCGACCACGGCATGTGGAGATCCAGGTGTTTGCAGACAACCACGGCCATGTGGTGCACCTGGGTGAACGTGACTGCTCGGTCCAACGCCGCCACCAGAAAGTAATTGAAGAGGCGCCCTGCCCCGCGTTCTCTGGCGCCCAGGGCCAACGCTTGCGCCGGCGCATGGGCGAGATGGCGGTCGCCGCAGCCCGCGCCATCAACTACCGCGGTGCCGGCACCATCGAGTGCCTGCTGGACGACCAGGGACAGTTCTATTTCATGGAGATGAACACCCGGCTGCAGGTCGAACACCCGGTGACCGAGGCCTTGACCGGCTTCGATCTGGTCGAGTGGCAGTTGCGCGTTGCCCAGGGCGAAGTGCTGCCCGAGACCTCGCAGGATGCAATTCTGGAGCGCTTCGAATCCGGCGGACATGCAATCGAGGCCCGCCTGTGTGCAGAAGACCCCGACCACAGCTTCCTGCCGCAGAGTGGCCTGCTGCTGGACTGGTTACCGGGAAGCAGCCTGCGTGTTGACCATGCACTGGAACCGGGCACGCAAGTACCGCCCTATTACGATTCCATGCTGGCCAAGTTTGTCGCCCACGGCGCCGACCGCGCGGCGGCCGTGGCGCGCCTGGCACAGGGTCTGCGCGCCGCTACCGTGCTGGGCGTGCGCACCAACCAGGCTTTTCTGGTGGCGTGCCTGGAACATCCTGAATTCGGCGCCGGTGCCGCAACCACCGCCTTCATCCCCACCCTGCGCCCGGAGTTGCTTGCAGCCACACCGCCAATGCGGCCGCACCTGGCGGCGCTGGTGCTGTACGCCGCCCGTGCGGCAGGCTGCGGGCATGACCCGCAAAAGGTCGCCCTGCCACTGTCCTGGCCAGTGCCGTTGCGCTTCGGCCTTGACGGCGCCAGCCATGCCGCTCACGTGCAGGCCCTGGGCGCCAACCGCTACCAGGTCGGCAGTGGTGGCAGCGTAGAGGTGTTTGACATCCTGTCCTGCGCGCCGCACGCCATGGAGCTGCGCAGCGCAACCGGGCGCGAATCGGTCGCCCTGGCGCTGGGCCATGACACGCTGTTCGCAAGCCAGGGCGGACGCCAGACTTGCATCGAAGACCGTACTTTGGCGAGTGCCAGCGTGGTTGGCACAAACGGCGCCGGTCTGGTGCGTGCGCCCATGGCCGGGCGCATCGTGGCAGTGCATGTCATCGTCGGACAAAGCGTGGCGAAGGGCGCACCATTGGTGGTGCTGGAGGCGATGAAAATGGAACATCCGTCGTTTGCTCCGTTTGGCGGCACGGTCACGACTGTTGCAATCCTGCAAGGTGCGCAGGTGTCTGCCGGGACGCTGCTGGTCGAGCTCCTTGCCACACCCTAATGCACTGTTGCAGACATGAAAATACAGAAGGAGCCGAAGGAGCCAGAAGGCAATTTTCGTCCTGCGAGGCGCTCGCCACAGGCGCCCCAGGCATGCGCCAACGCAGCCCCGGCCCCCTTGCGGGGTGAGCCACTGCAGTGCTCAAAACGGGCGCACCGCACGAGTTCGGGTATGACACAGCAGCGCGTTGCGGCCATAGGGCCCGTTTTTCCGCGCTTCGCGCCCGGGGCCGCTTATCGCTGGCGCATACCC
>JAJAZK010000270.1 GCA_026785765.1 Rhodoferax sp.
CTCTGAATCCCCGCGCCCTAGATGCTGTAGCGCCTGCACCTGCCCTAGTGTCAACTGTGAAAAATCGATGGACCTATCTGCAGGTCTGATGTGTTCCTTTCCGTCAGAACCTCGCGCGACTGCCCCGTCGTGATGCGGCAGCCTTGAATAACAATCCACACCGTGAGCAGTTATAGGGACATCGGCCGGGGTGCTTGGACCTGCGACGGCGCTTGTTGTTGATATTGCGTTTGTTGTCGCTGCGTCTCCTGTTCGAGCTGCTGTGTGCTCTGCGCAATCGGCTGTGAGGCAGCCTGTGCTTTATCGAGATAAATACGATGGTGCGTCGGATCATCCATTCGACCCTGCACTGCGAACAGGCCGGTGCCGTTGGTGCTCAGTACGACATGATCAATCTGCTTGAGGCCGCTGACTTTAGCCTCAAAGGTGAGGCTGGCGGCGGCGTTTTGATATTGCAGTTCCGAGTGGAAGCCGAGTTTTTGCAGGTCGAGTTTTTTTAGTCCCTCGAGTGATTGCTTGAACAGTGCATGGTCGGGATGCCCGGAGTGCGTCACCGTCATGACTCCGGTGATCGCCGCGGTGACGGTGACTTTTCCTTCCGGCAACTGTTTGCCTATGCTCTCCAGTGTGTCTTTTCCGGCAATGCCGTCTACGTGCAGTCCATTTGCCCTTTGATAGGCCTCGACGGCCTCTTTGGTGCGTGGGCCGTAGTCGCTATCGAGTTTGAGCAGATGACCCTGTGCGTCGCGATAACCGAGCGTGGTCAACGACTGTTGCAGGCCGCGCACGTCATTGCCTTGTTCGCCTCGGCGCAGTATGCCGTCAGCGGTAGGCTGCTGATTGGCCTGGCGAGAAGAAGAGTTAAAACTTGGCATATGCGGCTGTGTAGCAGACTGCTTGGGGTACCTGTCCGTGGTGATGACACTCGTATCCATGTCGCGGATGTATTGCTTGAACTTGTCCAAGTGGTTGGCGTTGAAATCAATATGGGTGTGAGTACCGTAGGCCTTCACGTTGCCCCTGCCCATACCGGCCTGGACACCCATCGGCTGGCCGTACTCGATGTAATCGCCATCTTTCAACGTGAATCCACGCAAATCCATGTGCCGCACCTGCGCGATCATTTCTCCATTCGGCAGCTTGTCGTAAATCTTGACCAGCCCGCTGTCCTGGTTGATCTTGATAAAGCCGGCGGCAGGAGATGGCACTGTCACTTTGGCCGAATTGGTGGCTTTGTCGAACAGGATCAAATCCTTCGACACGAAGACATGCCCATCGCGTGAGCTGACGACCTTACCGCCTACCGAAAGGATTTCCTCGTATTCGCCATCCACCGTGCGGTAATTCCGGTTTGTCTCCTGTCCGGCGCTGGGATGGTGTTTCTCGATGTCCCGGTAGGTATGCACATCCTGCAATCGCCTGCCGACGCTTTCCCTAATCTTGTATTCGCCCATCACGTGCCTCCTGGCTGACTGAGTTCAAACAATTGGAATATCAAGCTGTTGTTCCAGCAAGCAGCTCCGATTCGTCAAACGCAAAAGCATTGACCCCGCCTTCGAGGGAATGACGACCATCACCTCATCGCAGCTCTTGCGTTAGGTGCCAGCAACCATTGCGAAACTCGAACACGTAGGCACCTGGATCACAGTAGGTCCTCACTACTTTGTCATCGCCGTCTTCCGCTTCCTGAAAGACGGCACGCGTGTAGTCCACCCGGAAGGTTTGGCCGTTGCTCTTTTCCTGCAAATCCAGGCGCGCAACTTGACCGGCCTGATTTGCCGCATCCAGGTAAACCCAGCGCGAATCGTGGAGGCCGATTCGGAAGCCATCGTAGTTTTCCTTTTTCAAGGTGACTACGTTTTGATCTTGAGCCTGCAAGCGCCGCACCTGCACCTGCGGCCATGTATAGGCGGCACGAACACGCTCAGAGCCCACATAGCTCTCGAAGAACTCCCAATAGCCTTCAAGCGTGCATGCCGCTGCAGGCAGATTCAGAGTTTCGGGGGTCGGCGCTCGTAAATTCATGGTTCGGTCCGCATGGCTGGATTGCGTCGCAGCTGGTGCAACGGGCGAGGGCTCGGCTGCTGATTCCGATATCGGTGTTTGGTTTGAGGTCGACGGGGTGCATGCAGCGACCATTACTACCAACACAGTGGTTGCGATGGTGTTTTCAAGAGTTCTTGTGTATGTCGCCATTAGTTTTGTACCAGCACCGGGGGGGTGCAGTCGGAATACACAATCTTGCACTCGCGGCCAGCATTCTTGGCCGAGCAACTCGAAAGGGCAAGATTGCTGGCGACTTCAATTGAGGGCCCGCCCTGCGACATGGGTGTACCACCGATAGTTTCTCCGTTAAGCGAAGGCCATGCGATTACCGCGCATTGATTCTTATAGGCCAGAACAAGTTCGCATTTCTTTCGGCTGCTCATCTCACATCGTTCGATCGCCTCGTGCTTAGCCTTCCTTTTGGAAAAATGACCGACCGAGACGCCGATATCGCTTGTGCCACTACTGCTTGCCGCAATCGCCCCCCAAGTCAGTTGCCAGCGCGGACCACTTGCTGGAGGGGGCGTCGTGTTGTTGGTCGTTCCGTAGCCTGAGATCGGAATACACATGGGTCCCCCGGGGGCGCCACTTGCATTGAGCGTAAAGCCGGGAGGGCAGCCCTGCTCTGCATGCACCAAACCCCCAATGCACAAAAAACTCAAAATCAACAGGCATTTCGCTTTCATGGCGAGCGCTCCTCTTTGTTTGCCAAGCCGCGCTGACCGGTCGGGGTTTCGGAGGGCGATTGCCCACCGGTAATCCTTGGGCCTGTAGCTTGTGGCGGGTGTTGTGCAGTTGGAGTTCCGGCACCCGCCTGCGGCGGCGCGCTATATCCCGGATAGCCCGGCTGCCCCGGCTGGCTCGCCGGCGGCACGCCACCCGCACTTGCGAACGAATTGGCGCCATAGAATTGCCCCAGCGTGCCCTTGAACAGCATCGCCGCCAACGGCGGGGCGCTGATGAACACGGCGGTCATTACCACGCCCAAGCCGCCCTGCTGCATCGCCATCGACGTCAGGCTCTCCTGGCTGCTGGCGCCCGGCACCCAGCTGCTGACCCAGAACGCCAGGCCCACCGCAATCACCATGTCCAAAGCCAGCGTCACCATCACGCTCAGCAAGGCCATTGAGAACAACGTCCCGATGCCGTACAGCACCCAGCCATGGAACAACTGCTTGGTCTGCTCGAACAGCAGGCACAGGATGAACAACGGCCCCAGCCCCACGATCAGCGCCATCGCGATCTTGTTCAACAGCAGCGCCGTGGCCGCCATCGTCGCCGGGCCGCCCAGGCCGATGCCGGTGAACCACACTGCCCGATCCTTGCGATCATTGGTCATCACATCGTCGCTGGCGTCCACCGAATCGATCACCTCGACACCCACCTGCATGATCGCCAAGGCCTTGTCGATGTCCTTGTAAGCGTTACCGTCGGGATTGCCGGTCATCACTTCATTGACCGCCCCGTTCAAGCCGTTGGTTAACGTGCTGTAGATCGAACCTGCCCCGGCCGCCGCGCCGGTGGCGATGCCGATGATCAACGCTGCCCGCAGCGAGTTGGTCACCAGCGCCATCATCGAGTCGCGCGACTGGCCGGTGGTGATGCGATAGCCCTGAATGATGATCCACAGCGTCAACAGTGTCAGCACCACGCCGCCGACCAAGGCGGCCATGCGGCCCAGCAGGTTGCCGGCGAACTCCCTGATCTCATCATCCAGAAAATCGTTGATCTGCTGGAAAAAAATCATGTTGGGCAGTTCACTGCCTGATTGTCCCTGCCACCAGTCGATCAGGTGGCTCGCCATTCCCATAGTGCTATCCATATGCCATCCGTTCGCTGGGCTGGGCAATCAGCGCCATTGCCGCGTGATCACTTATTTGATGATTGACTCAAAGAAAACCCAGAGAGTGTTGTCCCCGTCAAAGACGTTTCCATGAACTCCAGTTGCCGAAGCAATGGCGATGGTTTTCCGCCCGCGCGCGGTTGACGTCTACCGTTCACGGCTGCGCGCCGCGCGCAGCGCCAGACCTAACGCTACGCCCTGCACTGCCGTGTCGCTCAAGCCGCCCTTCTTTTTCAATGCCGAGTTGGCCATCCTGACTTGGTCTTCCTTCAATCCGCGAAGCAAAGCGTCATAGGTCTCCATGACGGTCTTGGCACTCTGCACGTCATTCGCCAGCTTGGTCTGGATCGCAAGAATACGGTTGGAGTTGGCTTGCAGCGCACCCTGATCGGTTTCTTCGATATCGGCACGCTCCTTGTATGTCTGCTCCAGAGCCTCGTCGGTTTTCGCGACTTCCCGGAGCACCAGGACCAGCGCGTTGAAGCGCCGGTTCTCGGTGCGGACGATATTCATGCACTGGGTGAACTGTTGTGGACCGACCGGGTTTTTTGCCGGTTGCGAGCCGCATCGTTCCAAGACGCCGTCATCAAGCCCGCGTTCGGTGAAGTTCTCGCGCGGGCCCGGCTTTCCCTTGAAAGCAGAGCCTTTCACATATTGCTGCTCGTACTGCTTGATCTGCTGTTGATACGACTGCACCTGCTTCTGGTATTGCTGGATCTGCTTGCTGTACTGCTGGCCTTGCGCAATCAGCTCCTTGACCCAGCCCGTCAATGTCAGTTGCGTGTGGGCCGGATCAGTGACGACGGCTTGCGCCTGCGCCCCGCCCGCGGCAACCAGACCGCCCAGCGCCAGGATGACGACTGCGATAGATTTGATGGTGTCTGTGATGTTCATGGTGTTCCACCTTCCGTTGTGAGTTGGCAATGCGTCCGAGAGGGCTGCCGGTACGGCCTAAACTGGAAACAAGCAAGCGTCACGGCACTCAGGCCCGAACCCGCGCAGCGTCTTGCTCGACGCGGCCCTTGCC
>JAJAZK010000271.1 GCA_026785765.1 Rhodoferax sp.
CGGCGCGCGCTTTCTGTGCCAGGCGCGCGATCAATTCCTCGATCTTCTTGCCGACCACCATCATCAGGTCCGCAAGTTCGTCGATTACCACCACGATATGGGGCAACCGATCCAGCGGCTCGGGCTGCTCGGGGGTCAAGCTGAATGGGTTTCCGAGCGACTCGCCCCGCCCTCTGGCCTCGTCGATTTTTGTGTTGTAGCCGCTCAGATTGCGCACACCCAGCCGGCTCATCAGCTTGTAACGGCGCTCCATCTCGGCCACACACCAGGTCAGGCCATGCGCCGCCTGGCGCATATCCGTCACCACCGGCGCCAGCAAATGCGGGATGCCTTCGTAGACTGACATTTCGAGCATCTTTGGGTCGATCATCAGCAAACGTACGTCGCGCGCGTCCGCCTTGTACAGCAGACTCAGGATCATCGCGTTGATGCCAACCGACTTCCCCGAACCGGTCGTACCAGCCACCAGCACATGGGGCATCTTGGCCAGGTCTGCGACCACCGGGTTGCCTACGATATCCTTGCCCAATCCCATCGTGAGCAACGACCTGGCTTCGTTATACACCTTGGATCCCAGAATCTCCGACAGCTTGATGGACTGCCGTTTCGCGTTGGGCAACTCCAGTGCCATGTAATTCTTGCCGGGTATGGTCTCGACGACCCGGATCGACGTCAGGCTCAGGCTGCGCGCCAGGTCCTTGGCCAATCCGACAATCTGCGATCCCTTGACGCCGATCGCCGGCTCGATCTCATACCGTGTCACCACCGGTCCCGGCAACGCCAGGATTACCCACACCTCAACGCCAAAGTCCTTGAGCTTCTTCTCGATCATGCGACTGGTCATGTCGAGGGTTTCGGCAGACACGGTCTCCTGTCGGGCCTGTGCTCCGTCGAGCAGATCGACCTGCGGCAGTTTGCTGTCGAGCATGTCCGCAAACAAGGGCTTCTGGCGCTCCTTGGCGACCCGCTCGCTCTTTGGCACGTCGAGTATCACTGGCTCGACCAGGACCGGAGCCACGTGGTGCGTGCGGTTCTCCACCCTTTCACCAGACACCACTTCTTCGCGCTCACGGGCAGCCTGCTGGCCCAGGGCGATGTCTTCGACAATTTCGCGCTTCTTGCGGCTCGACTCGAAGCGGCTATGGACGGCCACACCAATACGCTCGGCAACGCCGCCCAGGAGAACCGCAAGGCAAGCGCCGCCCCCGCCAACCCCAATGCGATCGCCGCCAGTCCCGAACCGGTGAAGCCGAGCCACTGCAAGGCCAGCGGACCCAGCATGGCGCCCACGACGCCACCGCCGGTTCCTGGCAATAGTGGTTCAAGACTGTACAGACGCGACCACTCCAGAATACAACTGGAAGCCAGCAACAGCGCCAGTCCCAACCAACGGGCGGCTCTCCCTTGCAACCACCGTTCCGCCAGCGATGTACCTGGGGCAACAGGCTCGGCCGGGTCACCCTGCCTCAGCCACACCGCGAGCGCCGCCAACCAGGCACGCAAGCCCGCGACAAAACACCACCAAACGGAGAACCCGAAAGCGAAATAGCTGGCATCCGCAGTCAGCGCTCCCAAGCGACCCAAGCGGTTGCGTAATGCAGACCCGTCACCCGAGGTCGACCAAGCCGCATCCAGCGGTGAATACCCAACCATGGCCAGTAACCAAAACGCAAACAGGACACAGGCCACGACCAGCCATACCTCGGAGGTAAACCGACCAACCCCGGAATAGCGCGGGTCCGAGTATTGGCGGGCGGCAGAGTTCAGCGAGTCAAGCGAGTACGTCATGCATGGATCCAGTAGTCGTGAGCTTACCCCACGCGGGCCCGGAGATGCAAAAAGCCAGGGATGATCTGCAAGACCTTCGTCACGCAGGGCGAGAGCCCAACGCGAGGCCCGACAAAGTGCTAGCGCTGCTTGAGGCGACGCTCTTTTACGATCAGGCTACCGTCGTCACGGGTCTCGATAAATCCTTGCTCCTCGAAGTCTTTCATGACGCGGCTGACCATCTCACGCGACGCGCCCACCATTTTCGCTATGTCCTGGCGTGAGATCTTGTCCCTGATCAGACGCACGCCTTCGGCATTGGGTAGCGCGCTGTCGAGCAGGACATTGGCGACCCGGCCGTACACGTTCATCAAGGCCAGCGACTCGATCTTGCGGTCAGCAGCGCGCAACCGTTGCACCAATCCCTTCATGACAGCGGTCATGGTGGAGGTGTTCTCGAGCAGGCAACGGGTGAAATCTGCACCACCGAGCACCAGTGCGTCAGTCTGCACCTCGGCTTCGACGGTGGCCGAGTGCGGCTCATGGTCGATCAGGCTCATTTCGCCAACGTAATCCCCCGGGTGCATGGTCGCCAGAATCACCTCACGGTCACGCCGGTCGGTTACCACGACGCGCGCGCGCCCAGCAAGAATGATGAACAACGATCCGTATTGTTTCCCCTGCTGGACAATGTGCTCGCCGCGCTTGAAGCGCTTTTTGCCAACCGCTCCTGCGAGTGACTCGGCCTGGGCCGGGGTCAACATTGCGAACAGCGGGACGCGCCGTATCAGGTCTAGATTGGTCAACATGGACATCCGACAATCCTTCCGATGGGACTTGCAAACGCTTCTTACAATTGGCCAACACGCGCCGCACCGGTATTGTGGACGAAGCGCAAACCGGTCAGTCTTCGCGTTTACCCCAAACTGTAACCCCTGCTGCGCGGACTTTCGCAATTCCACCTGACCCATGATTACCAGCAAACACGCCCGCGTACTAATTCTCGGCTCCGGCCCGGCCGGCTACACCGCTGCGGTGTATGCGGCACGCGCTAACCTCAAGCCGCTTTTGGTGACCGGAATCGCCCAGGGTGGTCAATTGATGACGACGACCGATGTGGACAACTGGCCGGCGGACGTACACGGTGTCCAGGGTCCGGAACTGATGCAGCGTTTTCTGGAACACGCCCAACGCTTCAATACCGAGATTATCTTCGACCATGTAAACGCGGTGGACCTGAGCCGCAGACCATTTACGCTCAAGGGCGACAGCTTCAGCTACACCTGTGACTCGCTGGTGGTGGAGACCGGGGCGTCGGCCAAGTACCTCGGCTTGCCATCCGAGACCGCCTTCATGGGCCGTGGCGTCTCTGGATGCGCCACCTGTGATGGATTTTTCTACCGGGACCAGGTCTGCTGCGTGGTCGGCGGCGGCAATACGGCGGTCGAAGAGGCCTTGTACCTGTCGAATATCGCCAGCAAGGTCTATCTCGTGCACAGGCGCGACAAGTTCAAAGCCGAGGCCATCCTGGTCGACAAGCTGATGGACAAGGTGGCGGCCGGCAAGATCGAACTGAAGACCTTCCAGACGCTCCAAGAGGTACTGGGCGACGCCACCGGTGTGACCGGCATTCGCCTGAATAGCACGCTCGACGGCTCAGTGCATGACTTGGTCCTCAAGGGCTGTTTCATCGCGATCGGACACTCGCCCAACACCGACATTTTTCAGGGACAACTTGAAATGGCTGGGGGATACATCGTGACGCAGTCAGGACTAAGGGGGTTTGCGACCATGACCAGCGTTCCAGGCGTGTTCGCGGCCGGCGACGTCCAGGACCACGTGTACCGCCAGGCCATCACCAGCGCGGGTACCGGTTGCATGGCGGCACTGGACGCGCAGCGCTTCCTGGAACAGGGCTGACTAACAGCGGTGTTGGTCAGCCAGTTTTGTTGAGTGAAGACGTTATACTCCAAGGCTTTACCAAAATTTTCCGGCCCTGCCGGTGAACGGGGTGAAATCAAGTTACCGCCATTTACCGCAATGGCGAGGTGCGGCGAAAGCTGTTAACGAACCCGCGGTGCGCTGCGGTTCAAGATGGAGTGTCCCTATGGCACGAGTATGTCAAGTGACGGGCAAGGGCCCGATGGTAGGAAATAATGTTTCCCACGCCAACAACAAAACCAAACGGCGTTTTCTGCCCAATCTGCAGTACCGCAGGTTCTGGGTTGAGGCCGAGAACCGCTGGGTTCGGCTTCGGGTGTCAAGCGCTGCACTGCGCCTGATCGACAAGAACGGCATTGAGTCCGTGCTGGCGGATCTGCGCGCACGCGGCCAGGCCTAAGCCGGGAATCGAAAGGAACACACCATGGCATCCAAAGGCGCTCGCGAAAAAATCAAGCTGGAATCGACAGCTGGGACCGGTCACTTCTACACGACCAGCAAGAACAAAAAAACCATGCCGGAAAAAATGCTGATCAAGAAGTTTGATCCGAAAGCCCGCAAACACGTCGACTACAAGGAAATCAAACTGAAGTAGCCCGTGATCGGTCTGCATCGACTAAACGCAAAAAAGCCCGGCTTGACCGGGCTTTTTTGTTGATCAACGCCGCTGCAAAATGCGAGCGCCAATCGGCAGAGACAAAAATCCCTACCGCGGGCCGGTTTTTTTGCAATTCAGGCTGGCCGCGCCTGCCGGTATTATGCCCGTGCAGCCCGCAGCCGCATGGAGAAGTCCCGCAGCGCCGCGATTCCACTGTCTTCGGCACGATGGCACCAGCTTTGCAGGTCGGCCGCGAGTTGCGCGCGCGAGAACGATGTGTTGAGCCACAACTGGCGCAATTCCTCGCGCATTGTCACCATTTTGTCCAGCACCGGGTGCGCGGCGCGGGCCTGCGCCAGAGTGCGCGCAGCATCAGCCGGCACCTTGTCGGCGTCACGGTGCAGCCAGCGCTTGGCAGCCACGAGCAAGGCCACGTCACCGCGCTTGGCCTGAATAGCGGAAATCTCCGCTTGGCAGGCCCGCCGCAAGTCTTTCGCATAACCCGCCATCATTTCATACCGGTAGGCGATCAAGGCCTCCAGCGTCTTCTCGTCGGCAACCGGTCGAATAACGCCGAACTGCAGCCGTGGCGGCGTCTTCTTGACACGGGCCAAGCCTAGTTTCTGCATCAGACTGATGTAAACCCAGCCAACGTCAAACTCATACGGTTTCACAGAAAACTTGGCTGAGGTTGGATACGTGTGGTGGTTGTTGTGCAACTCCTCGCCGCCAATCAGTACGCCCCAAGGCACGATGTTTGTACTTGCGTCTGGCGCTTCGAAATTGCGGTAGCCCCAATAGTGCCCGACGCCATTGACCACGCCCGCCGCCATCACCGGAATCCACGCCATCTGTACCGCCCACACCGCCAGACCCAAGATCCCGAACAAAGCCAGATCCACCATCATCATCAGGCCGACGCCCTGCCAGCTGTAGCGGGAATACAAATTGCGTTCAAGCCAGTCGTTCGGGCAGCCCTGGCTGTAACGAGCCAAGGTGTCCTGATTCTTGGATTCGGCGCGATACAACTCGGCGCCTTGCCAGAACACCTTCTTGAGGCCGTGAGCCACTGGGCTGTGCGGGTCGTCTACCGTCTCACATTTAGCATGATGCTTGCGGTGGATCGACACCCATTCCTTGGTTACCTGCCCGGTACCAATCCAGAGCCAGAAACGGAAAAAATGGGCTGGGATCGGGTGCAGGTCCACCGCACGGTGGGCCTGATGCCGATGCAGGTAAATCGTGACACTGGCAATCGTGATATGTGTGGTGAACAAGGTAAACAAAATCACCTGCCACCAAGCCAAATCCCAGAATCCATGCGCCAGCCAGTCAATGGCGGAATTGAGCACTGCCCAGTCGGGTAACAACATATAAAAGGTAAGTCCAGGAAAAGTTCTAGAAGGACAGGCTCACACACACGCTAATGTGCGCCGTCGAATGGTAAGTGGTTTTCGTTATTCTCGCCATTTGTGGCTATTCTTGCCAATAAATGTGTCTATCTTTCGGAAACCGACCTACTTTCGCTGCCAAATTGCAGCAAAAAATGCGTCTGTCCCGTGCAAATGAGGCCACACGCGCAAATATCCATACCCGGCGGAGGATTTTGTGCAAAGCAATTCGGGCGATTCGACGCCCAATTCAGCAAGCAACAGCGCGGCATCTTGCGGCAAAAAGTCGGGGTTCGCAGCCCCAAAGGCCTCAGCCACACTTTCATTTTCCTGGCGCAACATGCTGCAAGTGGCGTACACGAGACGGCCTCCCGGTTTGAGCAGCCGTGCCGCACTCTGCAAAATTGCAGCCTGGGACACTGCCATGACTTCAATGTCCTTTAGGTCGTGACGCCACTTTAGGTCCGGGTTACGCCGCAAGGTTCCCAAACCAGAGCAAGGTGCGTCGACCAGCACCCGGTCGATCTTCCCAGACAGCCGCTTGACACGGTCATCGCGTTCATGCGCAATTGCTGCTGGGAACACATTGGACAGCCCGCTGCGGGCCAGCCGTGGCTTGATCGCGTCGAGCCGGTGCGCCGACGTATCAAACGCGTACAGTCGTCCGGTGTTGCGCATGCTGGCCCCAATTGCCAGGGTCTTGCCCCCCGCTCCAGCGCAAAAGTCCACCACCATTTCGCCGCGCCGTGCGTCAACCAGAAGCGCCAGCAATTGGGAACCCTCGTCCTGAATCTCGATGTCGCCGCGCTGAAAGATTTCCAGCCGGGTCACGGCCGGCTTGCCGCTCAGGCGCAACCCCCAAGGGGAGTACGGAGTCGGCTGGCAGGAAAAACCAAGCGAGCTAACCTCGGCCTGCACCTGCGCACGTTTGGCCTTCAAGGTATTGACACGCAAGTCCAGAGCGGCGCCCACGTCAAGGCTTTCCACCAACGGCCAAAAACCGTCCTGCAACTGGTCTTTCAGCGGCGCCACCAACCACTCCGGCAAGTTGTGCCGATGGCGCTCCATCAAATCTCGTGCCTGCACCTGATCACATTGGCTCAACCATCTGGACTCCTGCTCCGACAATGCCGCCACCAAAAAGTCACGCGGCGCAGCAAAACCCAGGATCGCCAGCCGGCGTGCTTTTGCCCCGCTACCGGATGGCGCAAGGTGATCAAAGAACAGTTTCTTGCGCAACAC
>JAJAZK010000272.1 GCA_026785765.1 Rhodoferax sp.
CACTGCAGGTACGCCAAAAATGGGTTACCTGGAGCCCGCCGCCTATGAGCGCACCGTCAAGGTGCTGCTCTCCAGCGGCAGCTCGCCGGTGATCAAGAAAGACCCGGGCAAGGCTGGGTATTCGCACGCAGTCTGGGAAGCGGCCAAGTAAGCAGCCTGTTCCCGGTGCGCTGACGCACCGTTTGGCTCCCACACAGGGTCCCGGCGCATGCGTGGCGGGGCCCTTGTTGTTTGCGCACCGGCCCCGATTGCCGACCCGCCCGACGCAGCATCGGGTGCCCGGCGGAACTGCGGTCGGCCCGTGCCGGACCTGCGCATAGACCGAGGCTGCCGCCCGCTGCAACGACCCCAAGGCGCTGGCCGTCGGCCTGCACTACCATGCGCCTTACCGGGTAGCCGAATCCGGCCAGGAACCATGCAACATGACCTTCAAGACCCTTGCGCTCGACGAAACCCTGTACCAGTACCTGCTCGACCACTCCTTGCGCGAGCACCCGGCACAGACCGCCTTGCGCGAAGCGACACGCTCTCACCCTTACGCGGGCATGCAGATCGCGCCCGAACAGGGGCAGTTCATGGCGATGCTGGTCAAGCTGCTGGGGGCGCGCAACTGCATCGAGGTCGGCGTCTTCACCGGTTACAGCGCACTGACGGTGGCGCTGGCGCTGCCGCCGGACGGCAGATTGCTGGCCTGCGACATCAGCGATGAGTTCACCCGCATCGGCAAACCGTTCTGGCAACAGGCGCAGGTGGCGCACAAGATCGATCTGCAACTGGCGCCGGCGCTGCACACGCTGGATGCGCGGCTGGCAGCAGGCGAAGCCGGGCACTACGACTTCGCCTTCATCGACGCTGACAAGAGCGGTTATGACGCCTACTACGAGCGCTGCCTGCGGCTGCTGCGCAAAGGGGGCTTGATCGCGATCGACAACACCCTGTGGAGCGGCAAGGTGGCAAGGCCGGCTGACGACACCGATAGCGACACTTTGGCCCTGCAGGCGCTCAATACCAAGCTGCATGGCGACGAACGTGTCGACCTCTGTGTGCTGCCGTTCTCCGACGGCGTCACCCTGGCCAGAATCCGCTGAACGGGGTACACCATATGCTTGATTTGTTGGTCACCAATGCCACCCTGCCCGACGGCCGCAGCGGCATGTCCCTGGCCGTGCAGGACGGACGTTTTGTGGAGGTCGCGCCCGGCCTTGCCGCACCTGCCCGTGAAACGCTGGACGCCGCTGGTCTGCTGGTCAGCCCGCCCTTTGTGGACGCCCATTTCCACATGGACGCGACCCTGAGTTACGGCCTGCCGCGTGTCAATCAGAGCGGCACCTTGCTCGAAGGCATCGCGCTGTGGGGCGAACTCAAGCCGCAACTGACGCAGGATGCGGTGGTCGAACGCGCCCTGGCCTACTGCGACTGGGCGGTGGCCAAGGGCCTGCTGGCGATCCGCTCGCACGTCGATACGAGCGACCCGAGCATGCTGGCGGTGGATGCCCTGCTGGAGGTGCAACGCCGCGTCAAGCCGTACCTGGATTTGCAGTTGGTGGCCTTTCCGCAGGACGGTGTGTTGCGCGCGCCCGGTGGCCTGGCGCACCTGGAGCGCGCGCTCGACCGGGGCGTGGATGTGGTGGGCGGCATTACGCACTTCGAGCGCCGCATGGCCGAAGGCGCGGCCAGCGGGACGCTGTTGTGCGAAATCGCCGCGCGGCGCGGCAAACTGGTCGATATGCACTGCGACGAGTCCGACGATCCGCTGTCACGCCATGTGGAAACCCTGGCCTATGAGACACACCGTCTGGGCCTGCAGGGCCGGGTCACCGGCTCGCACCTGACGTCCATGCATTCGATGGACAACTACTACGTATCCAAGCTGTTGCCGCTGATGGCGCAGGCGCAGTTGAACGTGGTGAGCAACCCGCTGATCAACATCACCCTGCAGGGCCGCCACGATACCTATCCCAAGCGCCGCGGCATGACGCGGGTGCCAGAGTTGCTGGCGCAGGGAATGACGGTGGCGTTCGGCCAGGATTGCGTGATGGACCCCTGGTACTCACTGGGCAGCGGCGACATGCTCGAAGTCGCCAGCATGGGCCTGCATGTGGCCCAGATGACGAGCCAGGCGGCGATACGCCAGTGTTTTGACGCAGTGACGCGCAACCCGGCAAAGATCATGCAGCTCGAAGGCTACGGCCTGGAGGCCGGCTGCAATGCCGATTTCGTGCTGCTGCAAGCGCGTGACCCGATCGAGGCGATCCGCCTGCGCGCGACGCGGCTCCAGGTGGTCCGGCGCGGGAAGGTGTTGGCGCAGACACCGGCGGCAACAGCCAACCTGCATCTGGCAGGACGCCCGGGCCAGACTTCGCTCATGTACCGCTCTGGATGACGGAGCCGCAGGCGCCTTCCCGACCGGCCCCTGAGTGAGATCCGCGCTGGCAACTGGCGGCATGTTGGCTTCACCTGAACGCATCCATGCAGACAATACGTGGCCCAAGCCGAATGGCCTGGCTGCGCCGGTCGTCCCCCGGAACCGGGGCGCTTCGGCTACCTGAAGCAGGCCGTTGCCGTCTGCCACAAACGCTATTTTTGCCGCCGCCAGCCGTTCCAACGCCGCCGTTGCCGGTTGCGGAATGCTCCCGCTCGGATACTTCAGCAAGAAGGCATGGAGTTACCCGGCGTTGTTTCTGTCGCTGA
>JAJAZK010000273.1 GCA_026785765.1 Rhodoferax sp.
CGCTCGACGAACTGGCCGACTGGCAGGAGGGGCTGCGGGTGTTGTACGTCGCCGCCATGTTTCACGACATCGCCAAAGGACGCGGTGGTGACCATTCCGCGCTGGGAGCGCGCGACGTGCGGCGCTTTTGTGCAAACCATGCGATCGAGCGTGACGACACCCGCATGATCGAGTTCCTGGTGCGAGAGCATCTGTCGATGAGCCACACCGCGCAAAAAGCCGATCTGTCGGACCCGGATGTGGTGCGCGCGTTCGCGGCCAAGGTCGGCAACGAGCGCCGCCTGACCGCCCTCTACCTGCTGACCGTGGCTGATATCCGCGGCACCTCGCCCAAGGTCTGGAATGCATGGAAGGGCAAACTGCTGGAAGACCTGTACCGGCTGACTCTGCGTGCGCTTGGTGGTGGTGCGCCCGACCCCGACGCCGAGGTCGAAGCACGCAAACGCGAGGCACTGGTCATGATCGCACTGTATGCGCTGCCGTTCGAGGCCCACAAGCCCTTGTGGAACACGCTGGACGTGGGTTACTTCATGCGCCACGACGCCGCCGACATCGCCTGGCACACACGGCATCTGTCGCGCCTGGTGGGTGCCGACAAGCCGGTGGTGCGGGCGCGCCGTTCACCGGTCGGCGAAGGGCTCCAGGTGCTGGTGTACACCCGCGACCAGGCCGACTTGTTTGCCCGCATCTGCGGCTATTTTGACCACGGCGGCTACAGCATCCTGGACGCCCGCGTGCACACCGCCCGCAACGGTTATGCCCTGGACACTTTCCAGGTTGTGACCATGAGCCCGCCGGAACAATACCGCGAACTCACCAGCATGGTGGAGAACGGCCTGGCCATCGCCATCGCCGAAACCGGGCCGCTGCGCGCGCCAAGCCGGGGCCGTGTATCGCGCCGCGTAAAGAGTTTCCCGATTGCGCCGCGCGTTACCCTTCGGCCCGACGAAAAGGCGCAGCGCTGGCTGCTCAACATCTCGGCCAGCGACCGGGTCGGGTTGTTGTACTCGGTAGCCCGGGTGCTGGCCAACCACCACATCAATCTGCAGTTGGCCAAGGTGGCAACACTGGGCGAACGCGTGGATGACACCTTCCTGATCGACGGGCCGGAGTTGCAACACTACCGGGCGCAAATTGCGGTGGAGACGGAGTTGTTGCAGGCGCTGGCTTGACTGTCTGTTTGCGTCGGGGTCATGCTTTTGGCGGGATCGGGGCAGCGGGGCACTCTACTCCGCGGCTGTCCTCCGGCCTTCGGCCTCCCCCTTTATGCCGCTGCGCAGAGCGCCCCGCCACCCCGATCCTGCAAAGGTGGCCCGGCACGGAGCCAGCGTTGCGCTTCAGCGGCGCGCTTCGATCAACTGGACGATCTGGTTTTGGCCTAGCCGCCGCGCATGCTGCACAGCGTCGAGCCCTTCCCGGTCTTGCAGCGCGGGGTTTGCTCCGGCCGCCAACAGGCGCCGTACCGTTTCGATATGCCCTTGCATGGTGGCCAGTACCAGCGGCGTTCTGCCGGCCTCGTCTGGCGCATTGAGTGGCGTCCCCATGGCCAGCAGGCGGTCGAGTTGTGCCACGTCTCCGTTGCGCGCAGCCGCGTGCAGACTGGCGGCAAGATCGGACGAAGTACCGGCTAATGGTGCGCGCTGGCTTGACGCTTTGTTTGCGTCAGGAGTTGCGCTTTTGACAGGATCGGGGCAGCGGGGCACCCTGCTCTGCGGATGTCCTCCGCCCTTCGGCCTCCCCCTTTATTCCGCTGCGCAGAGCGCCCCACCACCCCGATCCGGCAAACGTGGTTGGTATGCGGTGCGTGAATTTCGCGCGCTGCCTAACCACATTGGCTCGCCAAGGGCACCGCCGAGGTACCTGCCCCCTTGCGACGCGCCGTCGTCAGTCGTCCGTCGCCGCATCCAGCCCCGGAAACAACACCTCGTTAAACCCAAACCGCGTGAAGTCGCGCACCCGCATCGGGTACAGGATGCCCAGCAGGTGGTCACACTCGTGCTGGACCACGCGGGCGTGGAACCCGTCCACGGTCCGGTCGATGGCGTCGCCATACTGGTCAAAGCCGGTGTAACGCAGCCTGGCGAAACGCGGAACGACGCCACGCAGACCGGGCACGGACAGACAACCTTCCCAACCCTCTTCTTCGGTCAACAACCCGTCGTCTCCTGCCAGTGGCGTAATCACCGGGTTGACCAGAATCGTGCGCGGTATCGGCGGCGCTTCGGGGTAACGTGGGTTGACTGCGTCAGTGCCGAACACTACGAGTTGCAGGTCCACGCCAATCTGCGGCGCCGCAAGGCCCGCGCCATTGGCCGCGTGCATGGTGTCGAGCATGTCGCTGATGAGCAGGTGCAACGCGTCGGTGTCGAACTCCGTCACAGGTTGCGCCACGCGCAACAGGCGCGGATCGCCCATTTTCAGGATTTCATGTACTGCCACTTAGCAACTCCTTCAGTCCGGATTCATCCAACACCGCCACGCCGAGTTCACGCGCCTTGTCCAGCTTGCTGCCGGCCTCGGCGCCAGCGACAAGGTAATGGGTCTTCTTGCTCACCGAGCCGGCCACCTTGCCGCCGGCAGCTTCGATCAGCGCCTTGGCGTCCTCCCGTCCCATGGTGGGGAGGGTGCCGGTAATCACGAATGTCTTGCCAGCCAGCGGCGCGCGTGCACTCGCCTGCGGCGGCCCTTCGGTCCAGGTGACGCCGCAGCCGCGCAGTTGTTCGACCACCTCGCGGTTGTGCGCCTGGTCGAAAAAAGTGCGGATGCTCTGGGCCACGATGGGGCCGACGTCGGCCACCTGCAACAACGATTCCTCCGACCCGTCCATGATGGCATCCAGCGTGCCGAAATGCCGCGCCAGTGCCTTGGCCGTGGCCTCGCCCACATGGCGTATCCCGAGCCCAAACAGGAAACGCGGCAAGGTGGTCTGGCGTGAGTCCAGCAAGGCCTGCAGCAGATTGCTGGCAGACTTGTCGGCCATCCGCTCGAGCGCGGTAAGGGAGGTGAGGCCGAGGCGGTACAGGTCGGGCAACGTACGGACCAAACCCGCGTCGACGAGCTGATCCACGAGCTTCTCGCCCAGTCCATCCACCTCCACCGCACGGCGCTGCGCAAAATGCAGGATCGCCTGCTTGCGCTGTGCGCTGCAAAACAGGCCGCCACTGCAGCGGTAGTCGGCCTCGCCCTCCTCGCGCACCGCCACTGACCCACACACCGGGCAGATGCGCGGCATGCTGAATGGCTGCGCGCCCTCTGCGCGCCGTTCCAACAGCACCGACACCACCTCGGGAATCACGTCGCCCGCGCGGCGCACCACTACGGCATCACCCACGCGCACATCCTTGCGGCGCGCTTCGTCCTCATTGTGCAGCGTCGCATTCGTCACGGTGACACCACCCACAAAAACCGGCGCGAGTTTGGCGACCGGCGTGAGTTTTCCGGTACGCCCCACCTGCACGTCGATCTCCAGCACCGTGGTCATCTGCTCCTGCGCCGGATACTTGTGCGCCACCGCCCAGCGCGGCTCGCGCGTGACAAAACCCAGGCGCTGTTGCAGCGCCAGATCGTTCACCTTGTAAACAACACCGTCGATGTCAAAGCCCAAACTGTCGCGCTGCGCGCCAATTCGCGCGTGGTAGGCCACCAACGCGTCCGCTCCCTGTGCAATGGCGACCAGCTTGCACACCGGCAACCCCCATTGGCGCAATTGCTGCAGCATCTGCATATGCGTCGTGAACCAGAGCTTGCCCTCGGGCCGCTGGGTCAGGTCGCCCAGCCCGTAAGCGAAGAAGCTCAGCGGCCGTTTGGCTGCGACCGCCGGATCGAGTTGGCGCACCGCACCTGCCGCCGCATTGCGCGGGTTTACAAAGGTCTTCTCAAGGCGCGCGCCGCCCGCGATCTTTTCGCGCTGGGAGGCATTCAGCGCCTCGAAGTCGTCGCGCCGCATGTAGACCTCGCCACGTACCTCCAGCACGGCGGGCACACCGGAGGGCAGGCGCAGCGGAATCTGACCAATCGTGCGGATATTGCGGGTAACGTCTTCGCCAAACTCGCCGTCACCACGCGTCGCGGCCTGTTGCAAGATACCGTTTTCGTAGCGCAGGCTCATCGCCAGGCCATCGAACTTCGGCTCGGCCACATACTCAAGCGCCGGGTCGTCTACGGACAGGCCCAGTTCGCGGCGCACCCGCGCATCGAAATGCAGAGCGCCACTGGCTTCGGTATCGGTTTCGGTGCGGATGCTGAGCATGGGCACGCGGTGGCGCACTGACTCAAACTGCTCCAGCGGCTTGCCACCCACACGCTGCGTCGGAGAATCGGCGGTCACCAGCGTCGGGAAGCGAGCTTCCAGATGTTGCAGTTCGACGAACAGGCGGTCGAATTCTGCGTCCGGCAGCAGCGGCGCGTCCAGCACGTAGTACTGGTGGGCATGGCGGTGCAATTCAGCGCGTAGCCATTGAAGCCGTTGCAGTTGGGCTGCATCGGCTGTCGGCACCTGGATGGGCTCGCTCATGGCGCAGCGTAGTGCAGGCGAATCAGGAAAACAGCCGACGTGCCAGCGCCGAACCGACCGCCAGATCGCGCTGCTCCAGCGCGTCATAGAGTTTTTCCAGCTCCGACCCGATCACGTCCATGGCGTCCGGCGGCAAGGCACGGCCATTGTCGTCCGTCACCTCCCCGTCCATCGCGGCGGAGAGCGCTTTGGCGGATTCACGCATGCGCACGAAGGGCCGTTCGGTCCGATCTACCTGTGCCACGTCGAGCGACAGCGACACCTCGCGAATTGCGGCTTGCGCCGGGTCATCGGCCAAAGCCGCCTGCGAATCGAAGGACAGGCCCAATACCGGCGGCAGTCCGGCAACACTGGCTGGCAACACCATGCGCCCGGGCATGGAGCCGGCCACGAACCCCAAACGTGCCGCATGCTGCTGCACATAACCCGGGCTCCAGGCAGCGCTGCGCGCGCGCAGCGTGAATTCAAGCTGCGCATCGTTGGCACTGGCGAACTGGTCGAGCTCACGCGCGCGCGCCACTTCGTCCAGCATGTCAGGAAAATCCGGCGTGCCGTTGACGGCGTCGCAGAAATCCTGCGCCTTGACCACAAACTCGGAGAACTCGATCTCGTTGAGCGCACCCAGACGGTTCGCCAGTTGTACGCCGGCCTGGAACGCGACATAACGGCAGCCGGGCAACGGTGGCTCCCACTGCCGTGACGTGCTGTTCAAGCCTTCGACGGCGAAGGGCTTGCTGCCTGCGCGGCGTGTCACCGGCATGGCAGCCAATGCAGCATCGCCAGACACTTCCCCCTCCAGGCCAATTGGCGCAATCACATCGATCAGTGCGTCCAGGCCGGCCTTCTTCTCAGGCACTGGCAACGGAAAGTTGTCGCTGGAGAAGGCGTCGGCTTCAAGATGGGGCTCGAGCGGCCCTTTTGGCGCGTCCGCGCCCTCCAGCGGACTTGCCTGCCTAGGCGCCATCTTGCGCGAAGTCCAGGCGCCGTGCGCCACCACTGCCGCCAGCACCAGCCCGCCAGCCACGGCCAGACCGATTTGCAGGTTACTCACCCCAAGCCCTTCATGCCCTGCCTGGCAATGCAGTTCAAGCGGGGTTGGCCCAGTGTGTCCATCGAGACAATCAAGCGGACTCGACCATGGATACAGCAGCATCCATGTCGACGGCGACGATTCGTGACACACCCTGTTCCTGCATGGTGACTCCGATGAGTTGCTCGGCCATTTCCATGGCAATCTTATTGTGGCTGATGAACAGGAACTGTGTCTCCTGGCTCATCCTGGTCACCAGTTTGGCATACCGCTCGGTATTCGCATCGTCCAAAGGGGCATCCACTTCGTCGAGCAGGCAAAACGGTGCCGGATTGAGCTGGAAGATCGCGAAAACCAGGGCGATGGCGGTGAGCGCCTTCTCTCCGCCTGACAACAAGTGAATGGTCTGGTTCTTTTTGCCCGGAGGCTGCGCGATCACCTGCACACCCGAGTCCAGAATCTCATCGCCGGTAATCACCAGTTTGGCGTTGCCACCGCCAAACAGTTCAGGAAACATCTTGCCGAAATGCACATTGACGGTATCGAAAGTTGAAGACAACAAGGCGCGTGTCTCGCCGTCGATCTTGCGGATCGCATCTTCCAGCGTTGTCATCGCCTCGACAAGATCGGCCGACTGCGCATCCAGGAAGTGTTTGCGTTCGCGCGCGCTGGTCAATTCGTCGAGCGCAGCCAAATTGACGGCGCCCAGTGCCGCCACTTCCTGGGTCAGGCGGTCGATCAATGGCTGTAAGCCGGTCAGGCGGACCGGGCTCGTCTCCAGCGATGCCTTGACCGCGTCCACGTCGGCGTGGGCATCGGACAGTAATTGCTGGAATTGCTCCGAGCCCAGGCGTGCCGCTTGTTCCTTGAGCTGCAAGTCGGTGATGCGCTGGCGCAGCGGATCGAGATCACGTTCGATTTGCAGCCGGCGCTCGTCGCTGGCCCGCAAGCGCGCGGTGAGGTCGTCGTACGCGCTGCGCTGGGCAGCCAGGGACTGTTCGCGTTCGAGTTTGAGGGCCAGCGCGACTTGCAAGCCAGCCTGCGCCGCGGCTTCGGTCAAGCGCAGCAGTTCGTCGGTCGCAGCCTGCGCTTGGGCCACCAAGGCCGTGGACTGTTGCCCGGCCGTCTCCAGCGCGCGCACCAACTCGGCCTCGCGTGCGTGCAGGGTGCGTAATGCGAACTGCGATTCCTGCGCGCGCCGTTCGACCTGGCGCTGCTGTTCGCGCGCTTCGTTCAAACTGCGTTGCGACTGCATTAAACGCTCATCGAGTTGGGCGTGGCGTTCCTGCACATCGGCCAGTTGCATGTCCAGCGCTTCGAAGCGTGCCTGTGCCTGCACCCGCCGCTGGTCCAGAGCGTCGAGCTGCTGCGCCAATTCGGAGAGTTCGGCGCCGAGCTGGCTGGTGCGTTGCAAGGCCTGCTCAGCCAGCTGGCGCAGGCGCTGCACCTGCACCTGCAAAGCGTGCGCCTGAGTTTGGCTCGCGGCAGCGTCCCGGCGCAACTGCACCAATTGCGCGGAGGCATCGGCGTAGGCCAGTTCTGCGCGCTGCAGATCCTGGCGCGCCTGCTCGGCGATCAGCGCCTGCGCGCGCTGTTGTTTGTCCAGGTTTTCGATCTCCTGCGCGCGCGCCAGCAGGCC
>JAJAZK010000274.1 GCA_026785765.1 Rhodoferax sp.
CGATCGCCAGACAGAGACCGTCCCCCAATTGATCAGGGCTATGCCGTTCCCACCGCTGGCCGACCAAAATAGCCAATCCCAAGCCAAAAAGGTAGGCAAACGCCAGCCACGCAGTCCCAGCGACCGTGATTAGCCCAACCGCATGCTGCAACCATGGCACGGCTGACAGTCCCAGAACAAGGACGAACGACACAGATACGCGAGTTTCGCCCCGTGTGCGCCAGACCACGGCCGCTGCAATAGGCAAGAAAACCGCCGCGGCCCATGCGTCCATATGGAAGGCGGACCACGGAAGGTAGTGGTTGGGCAACAGCCAACACCACGCCAAGGCCACGGACCATGCCACCAGCCAGAACTGCGACGCCAATCGAAAGGGTTCGCGAACAGACATGGTGGATAGAAAGCGATTGGGGTAGGGGGGCGCCGCTACAGCAGCCCCCCCGCCCACACGGCCCGGCACGCAGGTCCGCACCGGGCGGTTGGAGTGATTGCTGTCGTGTGCAGGCTTGAGCCTTCACGCGACTGGCTTCGCTGATTTGGGTTCGGCGAGCTGGATTCGATCGCCGCCATATAGTGGCGCGGTTCACCTGCGCCGGTTTCGTGGCGAGCTTCACTTTCGTGAACATTTGAGGCTCTCCCGTCTCGATAACTCAATGGCAATACCTTCCGCTCCTTTGGTCCTTCGCCAGCGGTTTGTGGCCTCATCGGCCCCGCCCCTGCCTACTATGACCTCTGCTGACTTCTCGCTTCAGGTTTCCCCGTAGCCCTTTGTGCGCTTTGCGCATCCTTCGCTTCGCTCAGGACCAGCCTTTGGTTGTCCTGCGCCCTTCAGACTGGTCAGGCATGAGGCGAGATCTCCCCAGGTAAGAACGTACTCCTTGATTGCACAGCCGCCGGATCTACGCCACCTTGCCTTGATCACGAGAGCTTTGCGGTTTCTGGCCCGCTCGCCCTGCTTGGCAGCGCCTTCTATCCGGTTCTTGTTCACGGACAAGCAATTTATGCTCCGCGCTTCCTTCCCACACTCGGTCACCCTCATGCAGTTGCGCTTCACTTCGTTCGCGGGGATCAACTTACGACGGGACTTGTACACGTAGGAGTGCGTCCATGCTGGGCGCACCAAAACAAAGGCTCCCGAAGGAGCCTTTCAAAAGTTGAATCTAGTTACTTGCAACTGGCTGGCAAAAATTTGTCTTCCATGGTTGCTGTAATTGAACCAGTCACACCGCTTACGGCGGCGCGGCATACCCAATCCACCTGCCCGTTCCCGCTCGGTGCTACGGTGCCAACAAACTGGACACCTTTGCCCGCCAGCTTTGGTTCGCCAGTGGCGGTTCCGTTGGCAACGGCCACGATGGTACCGGTGGTAGAGACGGTACTGACATAGCCAACAGCCAACACAAATTTAGAGGCTTGGGTCGCGACCGGCGCGCTGGCGGTGGGGGGAAAACCAACGCCCGACTGCACCGATTCTGCGAGTGTCGTCTTTCCAGAAGATCCGGCCAGAATGATTTCCGATACTTTCGCCCGAACGGTGTAATCCTGGTATGCCGGCAATGCCACGGCCGCCAAAATACCGATGATCGCAACCACAATCATCAACTCGATCAGGGTAAAACCTTTTTGCATGGAACGCTTCATGAAAACTCCTTGGGTAGAAAACAAGCAAACGAGAACCAAAGTATCAGCAGATTTCATGCCAGTGCAGATCGGCCGCTGAATCACTGGAAAAAACACCGAGAAAGAAGGTCGTTTGTCGCCAGAACCTGAATCAGCAACTATGTGAAACGGCGGAACGACATTCTTGTCAGGCCATTAATGTCACTTGATGCAAACGGATCTGACCATTTTGATGTCAGTGAGCCCCATCATGACTTTTTCCATGCCGTCCATCTTCAGTGTGCGCATTCCACCCTCAACAGACTGGGCAAACAATTCGGATACCCTGGCGCGCTCCTGGATCAGTTTCTTGACGGCATCATCCGCCACGAGCAACTCATGCAGGCCCACGCGTCCTTTGTATCCGGTCTTGCCGCACTTGTCGCAGCCGACAGCCCGGTAGAGCTTCAGTTGCCCTTCATGGCCATAAGTCTTAACCCAGCCATCAACGAGCTTTTTGCTCTCCGCCGCGTAGTCGGCCTTCCAGGCCTTCGAGTGGCGAAGCTCCTCGGCATACTCGGCTGCGAACAACCGGAGCTCGTCGGCATCCGGCACGTACGACTCCTTGCAGTCGCAGAGTTTCTTCGCCAGCCGCTGCGCCAGGATGCCCAGCAAAGCATCGGCAAAGTTGAATGGGTCCATGCCCATGTCCATCAGCCGCGTGATCGACTCCGGCGCAGAGTTTGTGTGAAGCGTCGAAAACACCAGGTGCCCAGTCAGCGAGGCCTCGACACCCATGGAGACCGTTTCCTTGTCCCGCGACTCACCCACCATGATGATGTCCGGGTCGGCACGCAGGAACGCGCGCATCACCAGCGCGAAGTCAATGCCCGCCTTCTTGTTGATCTGGACCTGGCGCAAACCCTTCTGGGTGATCTCCACCGGGTCTTCAGCCGTCCAGATCTTGGTGTCCGGGGTATTGAGGAACTTGAGGATCGAATGCAGTGTGGTGGTCTTGCCGGAACCGGTCGGCCCACACACGTAGAAAAGTCCATACGGCTTGCTGACGGTTTTCTCCAGGCGCGCCTTGTTGTGCGGGGTCAAACCCAACTTTTCGAGCGGTATCGGCTCGCCCGCGGCCAGAATCCGCATCACGACATCCTCGACCCCGCCTGCGGTCGGAATCGTGGCGACGCGCAGTTCGATGTCCAGCGGGCCATACTTCTTGAACTTGATTTTGCCGTCCTGCGGTTTGCGCCGCTCCGAAATATCAAGGTCGCACATGATCTTCAGCCGAGTCACCATAGCCGCGCGAAAGTGCGCCGGGACCTCGATATACGGCGCGAGGCTGCCGTCTATCCGAAAACGGATACCGGTTTTGAATTTGCCCGGCATCGGTTCAATATGGATGTCCGACACCTTCATGTTGTAGGCGTCGATGATGACCTTGTTGACGAATTTGACGAGTTCATTGTCGGCGGCGGCGGACTCCAGCGAGTCATCGTTGCCACCATCGTCGATCGGGCCACCATCCATATCGGCAAGCAACTGGTCGATCGAGCCACCAGCGACACTCGCACCATACAACTGACCCAGGGTTTCCTCAAACTCCGTCAGCGTCGTTACACGGTAAGCAAACTTGGTGATGCGGGGGAACACCTGAGGCACCACCCGGGCGCCGCGCACGGCCTCCGGGTCCACACACATGATGACCAAACCCTCCGGGGACTCTTCCAGCGGAATCCAACCCTGCTCTTCAATGAACTCGCGTTTCAACGGGCCGTGCAGCATTTCCGAGCGGATACGGCCAGCGTTGAACGGCTCATAGGGAACGCCAAAGAACTTCGCATAAGAGGGGCCGATTTGCGAAGGGCGGACCTTGAAGTTGGCCATCAGCACATGTTCAATCGGCTGGCCTTCGTTGCGTGAGTCGGCCAGCGCTTTTTCCAGCTCCGGTTCGGAGATCAAGCCATCTGCGACCAAACCGTCGAACTTGGTGGACTTGCGCTTGGCGACTTCCTTCGCCCTTTGCACTCTTTGGCGAATCGCCGTAGCGAGAGTTTTGCACAGCTGTGCCACACCTTCGACTTCCAGGACCCCGAACGGTTGGTCACTCTTGTTATTGATGATCTGCAAGACGCCATGCAGCACATCACCGTCGAGCACTGGCGCTACCAGCATCTGGCGCGTCCGGTAACCCGAACGTTTGTCCACTTCTTTGAGGAAGGTCAGCGCGGGGTGAATCTTCTTGAGGGTGTCATCGTCGTAGACATCCGCGAGGTTCAACTGCTGGCGACTGAAAGCGGCATATCCGGCCAGACTTTGCGGCGAAATCGGCAGCTTGAGATCGCGGCTGCTGTTAAGCCCGGTCTTGACCTTGGAGACAATCGCTGTTCTGTCCTCGTTCACTGCATACAAGGTCAAACGGTCCGCATTCAGCAGCTTGCATATGTCCTGGCTGGCCTCGAGCATGATTTGCTCCAGGTTCTCAGTGTCATGGATGCGCGCCGTGACATTGTGCAATTGCTTGTAGAACAACGCCTCAAATGTGATGCCACGTTTTTCCGGCGGCAATTTCTGGCTGTCAAAGAAAGCCTGCTCGGAGTTGCGCTGCTCCGGGACGGGTGGTTTCAGAACCGCGCTCATAACCCAACCTCCGCGCCATGCGCTGCGGTGCGAGCTTGCTTGGGGCGGCCCGGCGCTACGCTCACAGGTCGAACTCCTGCCCCGCACGGAGCCAGCGAATGTCATGTGTCACGTTCGGACCCGTGATGGACGTCTGGTCGAACCTCTGGATCTCGGCCATGATCAAGTCGGTCTCGGCAGGCTTGGTATGGGTGATGTAGATAGGATAATTCTGATCCTTGGCAATGCAATCGAGTTCCTGTGCCAGTACCACCGGGGACAAATGCAGGCTCAATTTCGCAAGGTCCTTTTCCCGGTTGCTAAAGGCCGTCTCGATCACCAGCATAGCCACGTTGAGCTGGTTCACTCGGTCCCAGAATGCGGGGTTACGCTCGGTGTCGCCGGAAAACACCCAGCAACCCGTGCCCGCCGTGATCGCATACCCGACGGCCGGAACTGTATGCACTGCCGGAAGAACCTCCAGCAGCTTGCGATTGATCTGCAACGTCTGTCCCGTTTGAATTTCATGAAAACTGATGAAAGGCGCCTCAGGAGTCGGGATCCGGCTGAAGTCCGGCCAGATAACGTCGTTGAAAATATGGGTCTTTAGCGCCGCAATCGTGCCGGGCAAGGCATGGATTTGCAATGGTTGCTGGCGCTGCGCCGCGACCGCGTCAACCATCAAAGGCAGCGCGGCAACATGATCCAGATGCGAGTGAGTCAGGAAGACATGGTCGATGCAGCGCATTTCCTCCAGTGTCAGGTCCCCAACGCCGGTGCCGGCATCGATCAGGATGTCACCATCGATCAAGAAAGACGTGGTTCGGCAGTCTTTGGCGATCGCGCCAGAACAGCCCAACACACGCACCTTCATGGCGGTCCCTTACTTGGTTTCGAAATTTGTCGCCCCATCCCACTCCAAATCGAATGGAAGCAGCCGCATGGAGGCTACACGATCCGAGTAAAGATGGTACAGGTACTTTTTGGCATTCATGCGCAACAAATTGAGCATCAGCACATCACACTGGTCCCAGTCCTGCGCGCGGTAGGCCCGCAGAAAGGTCGCCCACGTCTTCAATTCGGACTCCGTATCAGCTCCGATCCGATTGGCCGGTGCCACCGGCCAAAATATGGCCACTGCCTGATCCTTGCCTTTTACCCGCACCCGGTCGAGTTCCTGCCAGCCAAAATCAGGCGCCAGCTTGCGCGCCGACTCACTGACCACGATGTCGACGCCATAGATCTTTGACAGTCCTTCGAGTCGGGAACCCAGATTCACCGCGTCGCCAATCACCGTATAACTCTTGCGAATATTGGACCCCATATCACCTACGCACATGTTGCCCGTATTGACACCGATACCGATGCCAATCTCAGGCATTCCCCGGGCCCGGTGATCTTCATTGATGGCACGCACTTCACTGGCCATTTCCATGGCTGATTTCACAGCCAGATGGGCATGTTCGTTGGTTTCCACCGGAGCGCCCCAAAACGCCATCACACAATCACCCATGTACTTGTCAATGGTTCCGCGGTTGGCACGGATAATGCCAGTCAGGCGGCTGAAAACGCCCGTCAGCAAGGCTTGAAGCTGAATCGGCTCCATGGTCTCCGACATCTTCGTGAATCCACGCATGTCGCAGAACATCACCGTCATTTGCCGGTTCGTTGCTGCCATGCTGTAGCTGTCCGGATCCTTGACCATCTCGTCGACCAGTTCGGGCGGAACATAGGTTCCAAACAGATTGGCCAACTCCCGCTTGGACCGGCTCTCCACAAAATAGCCGTAACTCATGTTGAGCGCAAACGCGGTGATCGCCATCACGAGCGCACCCGCCAGCGGCAACACCAGCCCGTAACCCAGATAGAGCCAGAAATTCAACGCGGCAAGCGCGGCGATCACCACCACGCTCAGGATCACGGCACGCGTCGCGGATACGATGGGCAAAGCGAAGGCCAGAATCAATCCGGCCAACGTCAGCATCAGCACCTCGTAGCCGATTGCGTAATCGGGCTTGACCAGTACCTTTCCGTCGAGCAAACCGGATATGACGTTGGCGTGGGCCTCCACGCCCGGATAAATTTCGCTAACCGGCGTCACCCGCAAATCCTGCAAACCGGGCGCTGTGGTTCCCACCAGCACTATCTTGTCCTTCAGTTGACCGGCAGGGATGGCTTTGGACAGCAAGTCGGCCGCCGACACATAACGGAACGATCCGCCGTTGGGGCCGCCAAATCCCCGAAACGGCACCAACGTCGACACCCGCTCGTCCACCGGAATTTCCAGCATCTTGTTGCCAAGTTTCAGCTGAATCCCAACCAGCCCCTGGTAACTGCGGGAGATGAAGCGCTCCTTTGGGAAACCGGGCGAGACCGTTGGCGACCCGGCCAGCATGCGGAACATCGCCAGCGACAGGGACTCGTAATACTGGCCCTTGTACTCCGCGATCAGGGGTAGCGAGCGCACCACTCCGTCGCCCTCGGCGATGGGATTGAAGTGTCCCGCCATCGGCGCTGCGGCCGCGAGGCTGGGGATGTTCGAGCCAAATCCGTTCCAGGTGGTGAATGTGATCGGCCGTCCCTGCAGCGCGTCCCTGGTCATCACTGGCGCCGGCAGGACGCCCGATGTGCGCCCGTCCCGGTCACTCGTAAGGTAATAACCCATCACGACCGGGCGTTTCTCCAGCGCCTTGGCAAACATTGCGTCGTAGTCGAGCGAGGCCTGCATCTGCCGAAGTTTCTCCACAAACCCGGGCTGGTCCCGCAACTCCTTTTGCGCCAGTTCATTGAGCCGTTTAAGCCCGGAGCTTTCATCGGCTTCGGCGAACACCACGTCGAAGCCCAGGAGGGCGATCTTCTGCCGACCAAACAGTTCATCGGTGAGTTCGGCGAGTCTGTTCCGACCCCAGGGCCAGCGACCGACTTCCGCAAGACTCTTTTCGTCGATATCAACGATGACGATGCGCTCGTCGAGTGTCTTCGGCATTGTCCCGCGCAGGCGGGTGTCGTAAATAATGTTGTCCAGGCGGTCAAGAACCCCCAAGCGCAACACCCCAACCGAATGCAACAACGTGAAAACCAGCGGTAACAGAGTGACCGCTATGCGGGGCCAGTGCTTCAACAATAGTCCCATGTCACCCCGCTAATGGATCATCTGGCAAGCCAGAGATGATTACGATTGCGACTGCAGTCAGCTTTGGACAAATTGCATTTGGGTTCCTGCAAGCTCGATCAAGTCACCATTTTTCAGGGAGACGGGATCAGTGCCGATCGGCGCGCCGTTTAGCGACGGGTTTCCCGCACCTTCGACATGGTGTACGACAAAGCCATGCTGACGCTTGGTGATGGCAGCGACTGCAACGCCGGGCTTGCCAATGGTGGTTACGACTTTGGTCAGTGGCACTTCACGCCCGGACGCGGCTCCGGACAAAACCTTGATCGATGCCTGACCCATAGCACCGGAAGCCATCGCTGGTGCAGGGCGCGGAGGTGCCGAGGCCATGGCGGCAGGATGTGCCGTCACAGGCGGGGCGGCAGCAGGCGCTGATTTGACCATCATGGTCTTCTCGAATCCGTCCCCTGCAATTTCGGCGACGAACTTGATCTTGTATTTGCCGACTTCGACCGTGTCGCCATTGACCAATTGCTGTTTCTTGGCCGCCTTGCCGTTGACATAGGTGCCGTTCGTGCTGTTGAGGTCTTCGATGAAGACGTCATGGCCGGTCATCTGGAAAACAGCGTGTTCACCGCTGATGGCCAAATTGTCGATGACAACATCGTTGTAGGGCCTGCGACCCAAGGTTGTCCGGTCCTTGGTTAGCTGGACTTCCTTGATGACCACCCCATCGATCGACACGATCATTTTCGGCATGACCGACTCCTATTCCTGTGGCTGATTTGCGAATTACACATTCTTGCTACTTTCCCAACAATCTGGAGATCAGTCCGCGCTTTTCAGACGCGGCACCAACTTGGACCAGCAAAACCGAGATATTGTCACGCCCGCCGTGCCCATTGGCAGCGGTGACAAGGCTATCCGCCTTTTGCTCCAACGCCGCCTCACCCCCGAGGATACTTGCAATTTCCCCATCGTCAACCATATCAGAGAGCCCATCGGAGCACATCAGATAACAATCGCCGACTTCGACCTGGTGTTCGTGCAGGTCCAGCATGACCGCATCCTCTACGCCCAACGCCCGTGTGACGAGGTTCTTGATGGATGAGCTTGACGCCTGCTCCGGCGTGATCAACCCGGCGTCAATCTGCTCCTGCAACAAAGAATGGTCCTTGGTGATTTGCTCCAGCACGCCAACGCGCAGCCGGTAACACCGCGAATCCCCGATATGCCCCAAAACCAGGGTTCTGCCATGGAACACGCCCACGACGAGCGTGGTTCCCATGCCGGAGTACTGCGGATTGGAGTCCGACGCGTTGAATATGGAGCGGTTCGCGTTGTCGACGCAAATCTCCAGCGCTCGGCGGATTTCCTTGATCTTGGCATGCCGCCCGGCCTCGGACAACCAGCGTGCCATCTCCGATCTGATGAAGGCAGTGGCCATGCCGCTGGCGATCTCGCCGGCGTTATAACCACCCATGCCGTCGGCCAAAACACACAGATGGGTGTCGTCGTCGTGCACCACTGCGTCTTCATTATTGTCCCGGGCCCGCCCTGGATCCGTCCGTGTACAAAACGTGTAGTTCATTCTTGTTCTAGACTAAATCTCGAGGTCGGGGCGATCAGCTGCTGGTGGCGGGGGCGGTGGGCGCGCCACATTGGTTTGGTGCACAGCCGTGCGCTCAAAGTCGGGGGCTGGCCTTTGCGCCGGTGCCGCCTGGTACACAGCGGTTTTCTCGAAGTCTGGCGCCGCTGCTGCGGGTGTGCCCAGGGTGGCAAACACGGCCGTCTTCTCATGGCCGGCTGGGGCGGAATGACGCACCGGGGGCGCAGTCTCTGCCGGGGCCACGGTGACCGGTCCGGTCGGAGCTGGCGAACCCGACATTTCCGCCAGCACGGCGCGCAGGTCGGCCGCGAATTGCTCACCATTCTGGTAGCGTGTCTCGGGGCGCTTGCTGACTGACAAAGCGACCAGATTGGCAAGGCTTTCCGGCAACTCCTTGCGAATGATGCGGATATCGGGCGCCTCCTCGTTGGCAATCTTGTACATCAGTTCGGCCATGGATTCACCGCGGAACGGCAGCACGCCGGCCAGCATCTGGAACAACATCACGCCCAGTGAGTACAAGTCGGAGCGACCGTCGACCTTCTTGCCAGCGAGCTGCTCCGGTGACATGAAACTGGGAGTGCCCAGCACCAAGCCGGTTTTTGTCTTGCTCGAGTCGGTGATACGGGCAATCCCGAAGTCGGTGACTTTGACCGTGTCACTGTCGATCTCGTACATGATGTTGGCCGGCTTGATATCCCGGTGCACCACATTCTGGCGATGCGCATACGACAAAGCCTCGGCAACCCGCGCAACGATGGACAACACCTTGGGTACGGGAAGCAGGTTGGCTTCCTTGCAATAGTCCAGCAAATCCTTGCCCTTGAGGAATTCCATGGCGATGTAGGCCAGGTCATGCTCCTCACCAGCGTCAAAAATCGTCACGATGTTCTGGTGCTGCAGCCGTCCGGCAGTCTCCGCCTCGCGGAAGAACCGCTCGCGCGCGTCCACCAGTTCATCGCCCGAAAACTCCTGGCTTAGCGCCATGGTCTTGATCGCGACCACGCGGCCGATCTTGGGGTCTTTGCCGAGGTAGACCACCCCCATGGCGCCTTTGCCCAGTTCCTTATCGACCTGGTAACGCCCCAGCATCGGCTTCTCAACCGCACCACCGTCAAGCAACAGGGTGCCACCCGGGTGCGACCCTCCGCCACCGCCAAGCATCACGGTTTCTGACAGGTTCTTGGCCCGATTCAGCTTGGACTGCAGATCCTTGTAGTCCTTGTCGTAGGCCGACATGTGCTGGTACACCGCCTCAGCCTTGTTGAACTGCCGCTTGCGTTCGAAATCGAGCGCAAGATTGTATAGATTGCCCATCACCGCATCACTCATGGGCACGCGACGGAAACGGTCAAAAGCGGCGTCGAGTTGTTGTTGGCCCTGTAATGCC
>JAJAZK010000275.1 GCA_026785765.1 Rhodoferax sp.
CAGTTGGTGATGCGAGCGCCGCACGGCTTTGACTCCCACGGTGTCCAGGTGCGGCCAGCCGCAAAATGGTTGGCGGAGTTGGCGGCCTGAAGGAGCCAAAGGCAACGGCTTGTTTTGTAGCGCAGCGTTCCATTCTGCTGCACTGCATTGCGGACCCATCGGGTAGCAACTTTTCTTCGCTGATGTCACAAGTCATTCCTACTTTTCATGGCTTTTTAGAGCATAATTTCTGCTTCGAAATGACTGCCACGGAAGGTTCTGCATGGAGCTGGCGCAAAAAATCTCTGTCTCGATCGACCCCGCCGTCAGGCGCTTTCTGGAAGGCTATCTGGCCAGCGGCCGCAGCAAGAGCCGCTCGGCGGTCGTCAATGAGGCGCTGCGGCTTCTGGAGCAGCGTGAAAACGAGCGCGCGCTCGAACTGGCCTACCGCCAAAGCGCACCCTATGATCTCGTGCTGGCCCAAGAGTTCCAAAGCAGTTTGCAGGATGGTCTTGCAGGGCCGAGTGATGAAACGTGGTGATATCTATTTCGCCGCGCTGGACCCTGCGCGCGGCTCCGATGTGCAAAAGACACGGCCTGTCATCATCGTCAGCAACGACGTGGCCAACCGCGCAAGCAGCCTGGTGACGGTCATCCCGATGACATCGAACCGTGCTCGGGTCTACCCTTTTGAAGTTGCGCTGGAGACGAACGACACCGGCCTGGGCAAAGACGGAAAAGCCATGGCGCAGCAGGTTCGCACGCTGGACAAGGCGCGGCTGGGGACTTTGCGTCGGGGGGCGGTCACAGGCGAAAAGATGCTGCTGGTCGACGCTGCGTTGCGCCTGCATCTGGCGCTTTGACTGGTCCTGTCTGCGGTGCAGAAAACACTCCCGCCACGGCGGACGTGCATTTGTCAGCTCCCACGCACAACGGAGCCCACCTTCCTTTTCTGGCCCCTGAAATGCGGCAGGTCAACGCCACTGGCGCCGACCCGCAATGCGACACCCGCCGTGCGACACCCGCATTGGCGAAACCCGCAGCGCGACACCTTGACTGGCGGACTTATACTATTATAATAATTTGAAAATGGCCGGAGCAGTCTGGCTGACAGACAGATGCCCATCCCATCTGATATACGGAGACAGCCACGATGAAAGTGGAGCTTGCAGGCAGGGTTGCACTCGTTACAGGTGCGGCGCAGGGTATCGGGCAGGCGGTTGCCGATACCCTGGTACGCAATGGCGCCAGCGTTGTCTATTCAGACATTGACGGGCAAGCGGCGCAAGAGGCGGCCAGCGGTGGTGGCGGCGCACTCGGCATGGCCCTGGACGTGGCGGATGGCGAGGCGATCGTCGCTGGTGTGGGGCGCGTAGTTGCGCAGTTCGGCCGCATCGACATCCTGGTCAACAACGCCGGCATCGGAGTGCCCGCCAGCGGCCGCAAGACGATCGACCAGTTCGACATCGATGCCTGGCACGAGCTGATCAAGATCGACCTTACCGGTGTTTTCCTCATGAGCCGTTCCGTCGCGGCCATCATGAAGCAGCAGAAATCCGGCCGCATCATCAACATTGCGTCCGTACTCGGCCTCATGCCGGCGCGCCTGCAGAGCTCCTATGTTGCAGCCAAGGGTGGGGTGGTCATGCTGACCAAATCCATGGCACTGGAACTGGCGGCCGACGGCATTCTGGTCAATGCGGTGGCACCAGGTTCCACGCAGACACCGGGATGGGAAGCGTGGATCAAGAACGCCGGCAGCGAGGCGCAAAGCCTGCACCAGCGGCTAATGGCCCATATCCCGATGGGACGACCCGGCACGACCCAGGAGATGGCCCATGCGGTGCTGTTTCTGGCAGCGCCCGAGAGCTCCTACATTACCGGCCATGTCCTCACGGTGGACGGCGGCTGGACCGCAGGCATCAGCCGCGATTTCTGAACAGGGGTACCCCGATGAATGATCGATCTATCAGCAAGGAGGCGGGCGCACTGCCTGCAGGGCTGGCGCCGCCCGAGTTGTTGCGCCTGTATGAGCAAATGCTGCTGCTGCGCCGCTTCGAACTGGCGGCGCAGGTGGCCTGCCGCAAGGGCGAGACGCCCGGCTTTTTGCACTTGTACATCGGCCAGGAGGCCTCGGGTGTGGGAATTTGCGCGCACCTGAAGAAGAGCGACTGGATCACCAGCACCCACCGAGGGCATGGCCACGCGCTGGCCAAGGGGATGGACCCGAATACCCTGATGGCCGAGCTGTATGGCAAACGCGACGGCTGTTGTGGTGGGCGCGGCGGCACCATGCATTTGTACGACCCGTCCTGTGGCCTGTTCGGCACCAATGGGCTGGTCGGCGGCTGTATCCCGTCGGCGGTGGGTGTCGGGCTGGGTGCCCGCATGCGCGGCACGGACGACATCGGTGTGGCTTTTTTTGGCGACGGCGCGACCAACCATGCGGCCTTCCACGAATCGCTGAACTACGCGGGCATTCAAAGAGCCCCGGCCATCTTTGTTTGCGAGAACAACCTTTATGCGACTGCCACCGCCCTGAGCAATGCCACATTGAACCCCGAAATAGCCACTCGGGCGGCGGCCTATGGCATTCCCGGTGTGGCCGTGGACGGCAACGACCTGCTGGCGGTCTGGACCGTGATGCAGAAAGCCACGCTGCGTGCGCGCTCGGGCCAGGGTCCGACGCTGATCGAGGTAAAAACCTACCGCGTGGTAGCCCACCACGAAGGCGATTCGGTGACCGGTACCTACCGTGCTCAGGCAGAAGTGGATGCGTGGGCCAAACGCGACCCGATCCGACTGTTGCGCGAGCAGACGCTGCTACCGCTGGGCCTTGCCACGCAGGAGCAGCTCGATGCAATCGAGGACCGGGTCAAGACTCAGGTGGCTGATGCCATCACGTTCGCGCGCAACTCGCCCGAGCCGGACCCGGCCACTGTGGCGCAGCATATTTACGCCGAACCCCTGAATCCCCCAGCGGCGATTGCTGCAGCGACTACCAACAACCCGGTGACTGTGACCACCGGCTGGCTGGACGCAGTGCGCGACGGCCTGGCCGAAGAAATGCGGCGCGATCCGCTGATCATGTATTTTGGCGAGGGAACCGGGGAGCGCGGCGGTACCTTCGCCCATACCAAGAACCTGTACCAGGAGTTTGGCGCAGCGCGCATGGTCGACACCCCGATCTCTGAGTTGGGGTTTACCGGGGCCTGCCTCGGCGCGGCGGCGACCGGTGTACGTTGCGTGGCCGACTTGATGTTCGCCGACTTCCTGTTCGAGGCGGCCGGCCAGATCGTGCTGCAGGCGGCCAAGCTGCGCTACATGAGCAACGGTCAGATGCAGGCGCCGATGGTAGTGCGCGTGGGTGCTGGCGCGGTGCGCTCGGCCGGACCGCACCACAGCGGCATGTACCACCCAGTGTGGGCACATGTGCCAGGCCTCATCGTCTGCGTACCATCCAACCCGGCAGATGCCAAGGGCCTGATGAAGACGGCCCTGCGCGCCGGTGACCCGGTGCTGATGCTCGAACCCAAGGCCCTGTTTGCCAGCAAAGGGGAGGTGCCCACTGGTGACCATCTCGTTCCGTTCGGCCTGGCCCGGGTCGCCCGCACCGGCTCCGACCTGACGATTGCCTGCGCCGGGCAGATCGTGTTGCTGGCGCTGCAGGCGGCAGAGAAGCTGCAACAGCAGGGGGTGTCCTGCGAGGTGATCGACCTGCGGACCATCCAGCCATTGGACGTGGATACCGTGGCCGAAAGTGTGCGCAGGACCGGGCGGCTTTTGGTGGCGGACGAAGGATGGTCGATGTGTGGTGTGGGCGCCGAACTTGGCCAGGCCATGAACGAGCTCGCTTTTGACTACCTCGACGCCCCGGTGGCGCGGCTGCACACCGATGCGATGTCGCATCCGTTCGCGCCGTCCCTGGAACGTGCGATGCTGATCAACACCGACGCGATTGTGGCGGCCAGCCTCCAGGTGATGGCCGGAGTGGCCCAGGCTCCGCGCCGCGCACGCAGCGGTTTGCAGCGGCCGGCGACTGTGGCCGTTGCCGTGGCTGCGGCGCCCGATGCCACCGTCGTTGCCGCAACCCCTTGCGCACCAGCCAGCGCTGCAGTACCAGCTCCGGCGGATTTGTCGGCGCTGGCCTCCAGCGCCGTAGCCGGTGAGCCGCTGATGATGCCGTTTGGTGACCTCACCGTCAGTGAAGGCAAGCTGGTGCGCTGGGTCAAGCAGGTGGGTGAGGCCGTGGCCGAAGGTGAACTGGTGGTCGAGATCGAGACCGACAAGGCGGTGGTCGAGGTGGAGTCACCCTGCTCGGGAACCATGGCCCAGCATCTGGCCGAGGAGGGCACGGTGGTCAAGATGGGCGAGCAGATCGGCGTGATCGCCCGGCGGAGTGCCTGAGGTGTTGAGCATGCCCAGCAGCGCCGGTCGCACGGCACGCCGCTTTGCCAGTCCGCTGTCGCGCGCATTGGCGCGCGAGCGCAGTCTGGACCTGGAGTCACTGACCGGTTCCGGACCGAATGGCCGCATCGTCAAGGCCGATGTGCTGGCGGCGGTGAAGGCGGCGCCCGGGTCGCAACCTGCGGTCTCGCAACGCGCAACGCGTTTTTCCGATGCGCCCCATTCGCTGGGCCGCAAGCTGATCGCGCGCCGCCTGACCGAGTCCAAACAGCAGGCGCCGCATTTTTACGCCCGCATCGACTGCTGTGTGGACCCGTTGCTGGCGTTGCGGGCGAGCGCGCAACCGCGCCTGGATGCGCAAGGTCTGAAGCCGACTTTGAACGATTTCGTGATCTGGGCTGCGGCCCGGGCCTTGCGGGACGTGCCCGAGGTGAACGTGTCGTTCACCGATGCGGCGATCCGGAGTTACCAGCAGGTGCACATCGCCGTCGCCGTCGCCGTGGAGCAAGGCCTGGTTACACCAGTCATCGCGGATGCGGATGGCAAGAGTGTGGTCCGGATTGCGCGCGAAATGCGCGAGCTGGTCGAACAGGCCCGAGCCGGCTCACTGCCGGCGGGGGCCAGCGCCGGCGGCACATTTTCAGTCTCCAATCTGGGCGCGATGGGTGTGCGCGAGTTCACTGCCGTGATCAATCCACCCCAGGCGGCCATCCTGGCGGTTGGAGCGGCACAGCCCAGGGCGGTGGTGGCGCATGGCCAGTTGGCCGTGGCGACGATGATGACGGTCAGCCTGTCTGCAGACCACCGGGCGATCGATGGCGCGGTTGCGGCGCGCTGGCTCGCCGCTTTCCAACGGCGTCTGGAAAGCCCGCAGGAGCAAGACCTGTGGTGACCGGGCACGGGAGTCATGCTGCGCGGTATGCATTGACGCGAGAGATTTGTCTGCGTAGCATTCCTTCACGCGGACGTGCGCTGCATTGGGTATACAACAACTAGAAGTCAGTCGGTTTTTTCACTTGTCATTCAACTAACCAGGAGACAGCATCATGCGTATCAAGCACCTCTTATCCAGCCTGTTGACAGTCGCTGCACTGTCACTCTCGGGCACACTCGCGGCCCAGACCGTCCTCAAGTTCTCGATTGGCGCCCCTGATAGCCAAGGAGGCGAAATCCTTGGCATGAAGGCGCTCAAGGAGTACGTCGAGTTCAAGAGCGACGGGAAAATCCAGATCCGGCTTTTCTTCAATACCTTCGGCGGGTCGCTGCAGGTCACCGAACAGGTCAAGAACGGCACGCTGGAAATGGCGCTGACCGACGACTCGGTGCTCGGCAGTTTCCACAAGCCGATGCAGATCTTCCAGATACCCTATCTGTTCGCTTCGTCCCCAATCGCATGGGAGTTCATGAAGAGTCCCTTTGTGCGCGAACTCAATGAGGACATGCGCAAAGCTACCGGTATGCGCACGCTGGCGATCTCCGAGAATGGTTTGCGCAACCTGACCAACACCCAGCGCGAAATCAAGACGCCGGACGACATGAAGGGCCTCAAGATGCGCACCATGCAGTCGCAGGTGTACGTCAACTTCATGAAGTCCATGGGTGCTGCGGCCACACCGATCGCTTTTCCCGAGTTGATCACTTCGCTCAAATCGAACGTGGTCGATGGCCAGGAGAACGCCGCGTCGACGGTCTGGGATGCAAAGCTGTACGAGGTGCAGAAGTTCATGTCGGTCAATGAACACATCTACGGCATGCACTACATCATCATCAACGACAAGGTGTTCCAGGGCCTCACCCCGGACCTGCAGAAGATCCTGATGGACGGCGCCGCGATGCATGCCGAGACGGCAAATTCACGCAAGTCCATGGACAGTATGCAGGCGATCCAGAAGATCCGTTCGGCTGGCACCAAGGTGCATGTCACTACACCGACCGAAAAAGAAGCGTTCCGCAAACAGACGCAGGACCCGGTGATCGAGTTCGTTGCCTCGCAGACCGGACGCCCCATCGTGGACAAGCTGCTCGAAGCGGTGCGTGAGACCACCCGGCGCTCTTACACCAACTGATCCGCCTGCTCTTCGAAACCGGGCGCGCGCAGACTTTGTCGCCTGCGCCGCCCGCCTGTGGGATGGTTCCATGAACTTCATTCACCGCTTCGGGCGGCTGACCGGCCAGGTAGCCGACCATGTGATCGGCTGGCTATTGCTGGTCAGTGTCGTACTCAATGTAACGCAGGTGTTTACCCGTTATGCGATGAACGACCCGCTGTTCTGGACCGAGGAGATGGTGCGTTACACCACGGTCTGGCTGACGTTTGTTGGCGCCGCCGCAGCCAGCCTGTACGGTGACCACATGGACATGAACTTGTTCGTGGAGGTAAAGAGTCGCCGCTTCCAGGCCTGGCACCAGGCTTTTCTGCAGCTCATTATTCTGGTGTTCAGCGTAATTGTCATCTGGCAGGGCACGCGGTTTTGCCTGCTCAACGGCATGCAGACAGCGCCGGCCACCGGATTGCCGATGTTGTATGTGTATGGGGCCACGGTGGTCGGGGGCGTGATGCTGGCCATCGTGTCCGTGCACAAGCTGTTGCTGGCC
>JAJAZK010000276.1 GCA_026785765.1 Rhodoferax sp.
TCACAGCAAGACGGGCTTTTTACATCAGTATTCAAGCCCATGTGGCCATGGATTCAGACCGCCGTATTTTTGCGCCAATAAGTCGGCACGCATCGACCATTCGGAGTCGCTGCCAAGAGGGACAAGTTCGCGTCTGAACTCGAACCCCTTAAAATCCTGCCATCCCAAGGAGCGCTGCAGCGCGGCACCGTACGCCACGTCAGGCTTGGGACCTTGAACGGCGCTCACCTGTCCATTCCACACCACAGGCGAGCCCATGTCCGACTTCACTTCATTCCCCGCCCCCGTTGCGCCGATGCTGCTAGCTGGCCTGGAGCCGGTGCGCATCGACGCAAGTTCGCTGTTCGTGAACATTGGCGAGCGCACCAACGTCACCGGCTCGAAGGCGTTTGCACGCATGATCCTGAACGGCGAGTTCGAGCAGGGGCTGGCGGTGGCGCGCCAGCAAGTGGAGAACGGCGCGCAGATCATCGACATCAACATGGACGAGGCGATGCTCGACAGCCAGGCGGCGATGGTGCGCTTCCTGAACCTGATCGCCAGCGAACCCGACATCTCGCGCGTGCCGATCATGATCGACTCTTCTAAATGGAGCGTGATCAAGGCCGGGCTGCGTTGTGTGCAGGGCAAGGCGATTGTCAACTCGATCAGCATGAAGGAGGGCGAGGACGCCTTCCGCCAGCAGGCCAAGCTGCTGCGGCGTTACGGCGCTGCGGCCGTGGTGATGGCGTTCGATGAAAAGGGCCAGGCCGACACTTTCCAACGCAAGACCGAGATCAGCCAGCGCGCCTACAACATCCTGGTCAACGAGGTCGGTTTTCCGGCCGAGGACATCATCTTCGACCCGAACATTTTTGCCATTGCAACCGGCATCGAGGAACACAACAACTACGCGGTCGACTTCATCGACGCCACGCGCTGGATCAAGGCGAATTTGCCTGGCGCCAAGGTATCGGGCGGGGTGAGCAACGTGAGTTTTTCCTTCCGCGGCAACGACCCGGTGCGCGAAGCCATCCATACCGTGTTCCTGTACCACGCGATCAAAGCCGGCATGGACATGGGCATTGTGAACGCCGGCATGGTGGGGGTGTATGACGACCTCGATCCCGCGTTGCGCGAACGCGTGGAAGACGTGGTACTCAACCGGCGAGCGGACGCCGGTGAGCGGCTGATCGAGATTGCCGAATCTGCCAAGGGCGCCTCACGCGACGACAGCCGGCGCCTGGAGTGGCGCGGTACGCTGGATGCGCCAGCGAGCGTCGGCCAGCGCCTGTCACACGCGTTGGTGCACGGCATCACCGACTTCATCGTCGCCGACACCGAGGAGGCCTACCAGCAAGTGCTGGCCAAGGGAGGGCGCCCGCTGCACGTGATCGAGGGGCCTCTGATGGACGGCATGAACATCGTGGGTGACCTGTTCGGCCAGGGCAAGATGTTCCTGCCTCAGGTGGTGAAAAGTGCGCGTGTCATGAAGCAGGCGGTGGCTCATCTGATTCCCTATATCGAGGAGGAAAAGCGCCAGCAGGAGTTTGCAGGCGAAGACGTCAAGACCAAAGGCAAGATCGTCATCGCCACCGTCAAGGGTGACGTACACGACATCGGCAAGAACATTGTGACGGTAGTCTTGCAGTGCAACAACTTCGACGTCGTGAATATGGGTGTGATGGTGCCGTGTCACGAAATCCTGGCCCGGGCCAAGGTCGAGGGCGCCGACATCATCGGCCTGTCCGGCCTGATCACGCCGAGCCTGGAGGAGATGCAGTACGTGGCGGGCGAGATGCAAAAGGACGAACACTTCCGCCTGCGCAAGATTCCGCTGCTGATCGGCGGCGCCACCACCTCGCGCGTACACACGGCGGTGAAGATCGCTCCGCACTACGAAGGCCCTGTCGTGTACGTGCCGGATGCGTCGCGCAGCGTGAGCGTGGCGCAAAGTCTGTTGTCGGACCGCGCCAGCAAATACATCAGCGAGTTGCAGACCGACTACAACCGCCTACGCGAGCAGCATGCCAACAAAAAACAGACGCCGATGTGGCCGCTGGCGCGGGCGCGTGCCAACAAGACCGCCATCGACTGGGGCAGCTACCAGCCACCCGTGCCCAAGTTCACCGGCCGGCGCGTGTTCCGCAACTTCGACCTGGCCGAGCTGGCCCGCTTTATCGATTGGGGGCCTTTTTTCCAGACCTGGGATCTGGCGGGGCGTTTCCCCGCCATCCTGAAGGACGAAGTGGTCGGGACCGAAGCGGTGCGTGTTTACGCCGACGGTCAGCGCATGCTCAAACGTCTGATCGAGGGACGCTGGTTGACGGCCAACGGCGTCATGGGGTTGTACCCGGCCAACACGGTCAACCACGACGACATCGCGCTCTACACCGACACATCGCGCAGCCAGGTTGCAATGGTCTGGCACGGTTTGCGCCAACAGACCGAAAAGCAGGTCATCGACGGCGTATTGCGGCCGAGCCGCTGCCTGGCCGACTTCGTTGCGCCGCGCGAGAGCGGTCTGGCCGACACCATCGGCGTGTTCGCGGTCACCGCGGGCCTGGGCGTTGAGAAGAAGGAGAAATACTTCACCGACGACCACGACGACTATTCGGCCATCATGCTCAAGGCCTTGGCCGATCGGCTTGCCGAGGCGTTTGCCGAGTGTTTGCACCAGCGCGTGCGCACGGATTTGTGGGGTTACTCGCCGCAGGAGTCACTGGATGTAAGCGCCCTGGTGGCAGAGCAGTACCAGGGTATCCGGCCCGCGCCCGGTTACCCGGCGTGCCCCGACCACAGCGTCAAGCGCGACATGTTCGAGTTGCTGGGCTGTGCCGACATCGGCATGGAGCTGACCGAAAGTCTGGCCATGACGCCGGCCGCCAGCGTGAGCGGCTTTTACCTGGCGCATCCGCAGAGCAGTTACTTCAGCGTCGGCAAGATCGGCGATGACCAGTTGCAGGACATGGCACGCAGACGCGGGACGCCCGCGCAAGAGCTGTCGCGCATGCTGGCGCCCAATATGTGAATTAGTTGTCGTATCAGCAAGGCATGCTCTGCGGGTTTACCTCGGGTTACAAACTCAAGCTAATGCCGCCGCGAAACCTGTTTACCTTCTGCTCTGTCAGCCGTTAAAGCACGGCTGCTTACAAACCGGGCCGATCCAGCGCCCGCCAGCGAAAGGAAACCACCATGAATGCCAGTGTTCAAACCATGCGGTCGATGACGGCCGATACCAAACCCCTGTGGGCCGCTGTCGGCGTGCTGGGTTTTGCGGTGCTCGCGATGGGGGCCAGCCTGGTCTATGTGCAGACGCGGCCAGCCGATGGCCATATTGCGTTGGCGGCGCTGACACCACCGGCCCCGATCGAGACCGTCAATGGTGCCGCAAAAGTGAGCGCCGCCGACTCGCTCAAAGCGCAGGAAGACCTGGTGGCGCCACCGCCCAAACCCCTGGCCAAACCGGTACCCGCAACGGCTCCTGCCGGGCCGGTTACGGTACGCACGAAGCGTGCGCCAGCACCGGCCGTCCAAGCGACACCATCTGCAGCGCCGACCGGAGTGACAGAGTATGGGCCGATTGCAAACCGGTCAGTGACAGCCCCAGTCAAGCAAGTGTGCGCTGCCTGTGGGACGATTGAATCGGTTACCGCAGTACGGCGCCAAGGCTCTGGGAGCGGTGTCGGCGCCGTTGCCGGCGGCGCCATGGGCCCGGTTCGTTGCAAACAGATTTGCAAAGGCAGCGGGCGCGCCATGGGAACCAATCTGGGTGCAGTCGGCGGCGGCGTCGCCGGCAACATGATCGAGAAGAACGTCAAGAAAGACACGGTGTACCAGGTGCGCGTGCGTATGGAGGATGGCAGCCTGCACACGGTCGAACAGAGCAGCCTGCCAGCGGTCGGA
>JAJAZK010000277.1 GCA_026785765.1 Rhodoferax sp.
ACTCCCCCCGCGGCAGAACGTCCGCCATGTGCGGCCGGCGCGTGGGCAACGCGCTGCAACACCGACTGGGGGGACCCGGCGCCGCGGTCGACGCCCGCGCCGTCCACCACCGGCAGCGCCACCGGCGAGCCCAGGGCGCGCCCCAGCAGCGCCTGCATGCCCAGCGTCGCGGCAACCACCGGCGGCTCGGCCAGCAACGCATGTTGCAGGGACGGTGACCCCGCGCTGCAGGCGCGCTGCAGCGATTGCGGCGTGACCGAACCCAGCCAACGCCGCTGCGCATCGACCACAAACGCGTGCGTCCAGCCACTCATCCGCAAACGCGCCAGCAGTTCGGCTGGGCTCGACGCATCGCCTGGCCCAGCCTGGATCAATGGAAACGCGGTCAAATCCGCCACGTCGGTGGCCGCCAGATACTGGTTCACATCCACACCCTTGAAAAAAGCCCGTACATAACTGTCACCCGGATTGCGCAGGATCTCGTCGGGCGTGCCGACCTGTACGATGCGCCCGCCCTCCATGATGGCGATGCGGCTACCGATCCGGAACGCCTCGTCCAGGTCATGCGAAACAAAGACGATGGTGCGGCGTTGCTCCTTTTGCAGTTGCAGCAGCAGCTCCTGCATCTCGGTGCGCGTGAGCGGGTCCAGCGCCGAGAACGCTTCGTCCATCAACATCAGCGACGGGTCCACCGCCAGCGCCCGCGCCAGCCCGACCCGCTGCTGCATGCCGCCCGACAACTCGGCAGGCATCTTGCGCGCGAAACTGCTCAGACCAACCTGTTCGAGCACCTGCATCGCACGCTGCTCGCGGGCGGCGCGCCCGATACCCGACACCTCCAGCCCGAACGCAGTGTTGTCCAGCACCGACCGGTGCGGCAACAGGGCAAAGGACTGGAAAACCATCGCCATGTCCCTGCGGCGCAAAGCCACCAGCGCTTTTTTGCCCATGGCCGCCACGTCCTGGCCACCCACCAGCACCTGTCCGCTGCTGGGTTCGACCAGCCGGTTGAGCAAACGGATCAGGGTCGACTTACCCGAACCGGACAAGCCCATCAGGACAAAAATCTCACCTTCGTCAACCGAAAAATTGGCGTCCCGGACACCCACCAGCATGCCGGTCTGGGCAAAGACCTGGTCCTTGCTTTTGCCCTGGGTCAGCAACTCCAGCGCCAGCGCAGGCCGCGTGCCGAACACCTTGAACAGATTGCGGACAACGATTTTCGGCGCCACCGCGTCAGTCCGGCTGCGCAAACACGGTCAACACACCGGTGTATCCGTACAGATGGTGGCGTGCAATCTCGCCGCCAGCAAAAAACCCGATCAGCGGTACGTCACCCAGAGCCCGGCGCACGATTTGCAGCTCGGCACTCGGCCCACCAAAATGCGGCCCGCCGCGCCCGGAGCAACTGACGTAGATGGCGCCAGCGATGCGTCCACCGGGTTGTGGCGTGGACGCCTCGCGCGACGACGACATCGCCATGGCCGCCTCCAGGCTGAGCTCCACCGGCTCGAGTTCCTCGCGGATTTCAGCACACACCCGCACCAGGTCGGCGCGCGCGGCCTGGGCATTGCGCTGACAAAAAGCCAGTTGCATTCCGTTTTCGACAAGGTCCGACACGGCGATGCCACGCCGCCCCGGGTCCAGCCCGATGATGTGGCGCACGATCACATCGCTGCCAAAGTTGCCGGTACGCGCCACCGCGTTGCCGCCGTCGCTGTCACTGGAGCGCACCAGGCCCACCAGCGTCGCGCGGATCACCGATAGGGCCTGTTCGGGCTTGTCCAGCGAAACACCCAGGTCGGACAACAGGACATCCAGCGCCGGTTCACCGTCCAGCACGGTCACCACGTTTTTCTCGCACGCCGTGACCCGGCGCACCCTGGACACCGGCAGGCAGCCTTGGGTGACGCGCGACACCAGGCGCACCCCCTGGCCAAAAGCAACACCGCTGAGACCACCCCGGAAAACCCCCCTCGCCCCGCCCTGGCCACGCATGTTGCCGTCGCCCGCGCAGGCAAACTGCACGCTTTGGGTGCGGCTGGCCGACAAGCCGCCAAACAGATACCCGGTGGCAGTGCGGCCCGCCATCTCGTGCAACAGCTCGGTCAGATCGGGGGTGCTGCCGTCAGCGTGCACCAGCGCGGTGTGCGCCTCGAAACCCAGGTTCAGCGGCGCAACCCCGGAAAACACCCGGTACTGGTCACTCGGCAACTCACACAACATGACTGCCATCGCGGGCTCATCAAAATATTCCGCGTTGTTCGCCGATACACCAATGCCCACCGTACCTGACCAGTCGGTCACCCCCGGCAACTCGGCACCCAGATGATCCAGGATCTCCTGCGCCGACGCGGCATAGTGGTCGGTGATGTACAACACGGCCAGCGTCGGTGCACTGGCATAACCGTGCAAGGCCATCTGCGCCCGCAGCTGCGCCAGCACCAGGCCTGCGGCCATTTCCCATTGGGGATGCGTGGCGTGTCCATAAGGAAACAGTTTCATGGCAGGTGGCGGCAAGGCGCCGGTCGGATGGTGGATGGAGTCAGCGCCGGGCAGCGGCAGCCTTGCGCGGCACTGTGCGCGATTTAGTGCCGCCCGCAGCGGCTTTTTTGGTCGCCTTGATGGCCTCCTTGGCCAGGCCGGCGGCCATGTTTTTGGTGGCGTCAATCGCCGTGTTGCGGCTGGCATCCTTCATCGCGCTGGCGGCGATTTGCTGAAACTGCTGTGTCAACGCGCCCCACAACTGCAACGGGTCCACCAGCGCAGCGACCCCGGTAGCGGCCGGATTGCCAGCGCGTGCCGACTAGCCAGCCGCCTTGGCTGCGTTGCCAACACTGGTGGCCGCGCTGGAAATCGTCTTGGCCGCACTCTCGGCCTTTTCGGTGACGCGCTGCACGCTTTGGGCGACCGAGTCGGCAGCCTTCAGCTTGAACGCGTTGGCCACATCACCAATATTGAAGTTCATTCCCTTGAGCGCGGCCAAGGTCATCTTCTGCACTTCCAGCGCCTGGATCGTGGCGCCCAACGCTTTGGAGTTTTGCTCGAGCCAAAAGTGCACCGCCTTGAGTTCCTCGATGCGTTTTTCGAGCTCCTCCAGGTTCAACGACGGTGCAACCCAATTTGCGAGGTTTGGCATTTGCGGGATGCTCTGCGATGCCCCCTTCGCCAGGTTCTGCAGAAAGTCGAAACCCGGCACAAATTTGCCGAAACCGCTGGCGGCTGCATCGCTCATGGTGTTGTCTCCAAATTGCGGACCCGGAAATGGGGCCACCAACAGCTTACCCGAATGTGACGCGCCCAGTGATGCTCTGCATCACTCGCGCCGCGCGGGCCAGCCCTCAGTGTTTGTGTTGCGGTGCGGCGGTCCCGACCGGCAGCTTCAGTTCCATCCGGCTCTCAAAACCCCTGGCATCCTTGAACACCAGCGTGACCGGGACAGTGGTGTCCTTCGGCAGGGCGACCTTGAGGTCCATCAGCATCACGTGAAAGCCGCCAGGCTTGAGCTCCACAGTCTTGCCAGCGGGAAGCTCCAGGCCACCCTCGACGGCGCGCATTTTCATCACATCACCGTCCATCTTCATTTCGTGCACTTCGGTGATACCTGCGACCGGGCTGGATGCCGACACCAGCCTTGCGCCATCCCTGGCGGTGATTTTCATAAAGGCGCCGGTGCCCTTCTGGCCCGGCACACTGGTGCGCACCCAGGCATCCTTGACTTCAACGGTCTGGGCAAACGCGGGGGCGATCAGACTGGCAGCGACTGCCGCAACCGCGAGAACGATTGTGAGTTTCATGAGTTCGATTATTGCATCGCGCAGATTGCCGCGTTGACGCTACTGCGTCGATTTGACTTGGCTCAAAGACGGCGGCACCATAGCCGTACATCATGAAACCTGTATCGAACCAGGAGACACGCACATGGACCAGGCACACATCGACCGATTCCGCAACCTGTTGTTGGGACAACGCGCAGCCCTGCTGGCGCAACTGGCCTTATTGCGTGGCGGCGCGGTAGGTCGTGCCGAGGCATCGGCGGCACACTTCGGGCAGACCGAGGACTCGCGCGCGCAGTCAGCCAGCGAGCGTGAACTGGAGTTCGCCCTGGACGATCACGAGGTCATCGCGTTGAGCCAGATCGACGCCGCCCTCAGGCGCCTGGAGGCGGGCGCCTATGGCGAGTGCATGGATTGCGGCAAGGCGATACCGATGGCCAGGCTGGAAGTCACACCACAGGCCCTGCGCTGCATCGGTTGCCAGGACAAGTTCGAGCGCGAGGGCGCGGCTTCGGTCACATAAGTCAAGCGTAGCGGTCGGGCTGGCAGTGCGGCCTGGCGGCGGCGCGCGCCGCATGATTGCCTGCTATCCTGATGCCCGCCACGCCACCGCTGCTCCCGGCCCGCCATGACCTATACCTTTGCTTCTGCCACCATCCTGCTGCTGCTGATCACCGATCCGTTTGGCAGCATCCCGATCTTTGCCAATGCCCTGCGCAACGTGCCGCCGCGGCGTCGGCCCTGGGTGATCCTGCGCGAGGTGCTGATCGCCTTTGTGCTGCTTTTGACCTTCATGTTCATCGGCGACGCATTCCTGCGCGTGATGAATCTCAGCGGCCTCTCGCTGCAAATCGCGGGTGGCGTGATCCTGTTCCTGATTGCGCTGCGCATGGTGTTCCCGCCGCCCGAGTCTGACAACCCTGCGCTTTTGGGCGAGCCCTTGATCGTGCCGCTGGCGGTACCGGCGCTGGCCGGCCCATCGGCCCTGGCCACGGTGATGTTGGTGGTGTCAGAGGCGCCGGAGCGGCGCCTGGAATGGATCGCCGCACTGAGCGTCACGATGCTGGTCTGCGCAGTGGTGCTGGTGCTGGCCGAACGTAACCAGAAGGTGCTGGGTGAACGTTTCATCATTGCGGTGGAACGCCTGATGGGCCTGATCCTGGTCGCAGTAGCGGTGGAGATGCTGCTGCGTGGCCTGAAGCAGTTCATCACCCAGCTGCCCGCGGGCTGAGCGCTGCGCCATGCCTGCAGGACACTAAACGACGCTGGCGCGGCCCGGGCGCGGCGCGCACACCTTTTGTTCGATGGCACCAAAGATGCTCTGACCGTCGCGGCCCTTCATCTCGATGCGAATGGTGTCGCCGTACTGCATGAAAGGAGTAGAAGGTTTGCCATCCTGGATGGTCTCGATGGCGCGTTTCTCGGCGATGCAGCTATAACCCTTCGGCCACTCGTTGCGGCCATTTTGCTCGACGCCCTTGTTGCTGACCGTGCCCGAGCCCACGATCGAGCCAGCGCGCACGTTGCGGGTCTTGCAGAGGTGTGCGATCAGCTCACCGAAATGAAAGGTCATCTCCGGCCCGGCGTCACAGATACCGACCTTGCGCCCGTTCCAGCTCGATTGCAGCGTCAGGTCGAGCCGACCAGTGTTCCAGGCGTCCCCCAATTCGTCCAGCGTCACCGCTACCGGGCTGAACGCGGTGGACGGCTTGCTTTGCAAAAAGCCGAAACCCTTGGCCAGTTCATCCGGTATCAGGTTGCGCAGGCTCACATCGTTGGCCAGCATGACCAGCCGGATGCCTTCGAGCGCGCGCCCGGCTGAGGCGCCCATCGGTACGTCGGCCGTAATCACTGCCACCTCGGCTTCAAAGTCGATGCCAAACGCCTCCGATGCACACACGATGTCGTCACACGGGCCGAGAAAGTCGTCACTGCCACCCTGGTACATCAAAGGGTCGGTGTAAAAACTCTTGGGCACCTCCGCCTTACGCGCCGCCCGCACCAGCTCCACGTGGTTAATAAAGGCGGAACCATCGGCCCACTGGTAGGCACGCGGCAGCGGCGCCATGCACTGGCAGGTATCCAGGGGAAAGGCGTGGCGTGCCTTGCCATTGTTGAGCGTCTCGTACAGATCCTGCAATTGGGGGCCCAAAAAGCTCCAGTCGTCCAGCACCTGCTGCAGCCGGTCTGCGATACCGGTCGCATAATGCGCCGTGGTCAGGTCGCGCGACACGACAACGAGTTGGCCGTCACGCGAGCCGTCTTTGTAGGTGGCAAGTTTCATCGGAGTGGTGTTTCAGGGATGGAAAAGACACACGCTGGCACCCAGTCGGTTGAAGTCGGGTTCGGCTTGCTGGATGTGCCGAAACGCGCCGCCGACCAGACAATGGTACGCGAGCTTGCCTTCGCCGCTGGTATGTGTGTTGCCCCGGCACCCCGCTACATCTTCATCTTCCATCGCCTGAGCCTGGCTTTTCGGCACTCCGACACCACCCGGTTCCGCGTGGATTGCCGTAAATCCGCCGCCCCGGCCGTAGCCGGATGAGAAATGCAGCATCGATTCCGCTGCGCACACTGCTGCTCCTGACGGGAGCCGTAGCTTTGGCGCATGTGTGGGTGCTGGAGGCTGCACCGCTGGAGTTCGGCGCCACACCAGGCACGGGACAGCGGGTTTTCACCACTCGCACGCTGCAGATCAGCGCACAACCGGCGCCGGCGCCACAATCAGGCGCCGCTGCGCCAGCCGTTGCGTCACGTCCGCAGGCGCGTAACCTGCCGACGCCGTCGCTCGCGCCACCAAGCCCGACTGCAGCCGAGCCGCCAGAGGCCGAGGCCACCCCAACCAGGCCTGCCGAACCGGTGGTGGTGGCAGAGGCTGAACCACAGGTTATTGCACCTGAACCGGCTGTGTCCGCCGCCGCAACGACCGCGCCGGCGCCCGCAACGGCAGCAGCAGCCGCGCCAGCGCCCGAAACTGCCGCAGCGGCCGCAACGCCACTCGCAAAGGACGCCAATATAGTGGCGCGCAACTACCTGGTACCGGGCTCGGTACGCCTCAAGTTCAACGCCATCGGGCGCCGCGGCCAACTGGAATACAAAGCCCTGGGCGAGTTGTTGTGGCTGCATGACGGGCGGACTTACGACGCACGCCTGGAGTTGTCCGCTTGGCCGATCATGACGCGCGCCATCACCAGCAGCGGGCGCATGACCGCCGATGGGCTGGCCCCGACGCGTTTTGCCGACCGCTTCCGCTCGGAGCTGGCAGCACACTTCGAGCGCGACAAGGGGCGCGTCACATTCAGCGCCAACACACCCGAGGCGACCCTGTTGCCCGGCGCCCAGGACCAGCTCAGCATGTTCATGCAGATGGCCGCGATGTTCGCCGGCGAACCGGACAATTACCCGGCCGGCACCAGCATCAACATGCAGGCCGTCGGTACGCGCAGCGCTGAACCGTGGGTCTTTGTGGTGGAACCAGACGAACTGCTGTACCTGCCGGGCGGCCAGCAACCGACGCGCAAGCTGGTGCGCGCACCGCGCAAGGACTTCGACCAGAAAGTCGAGATCTGGCTGGCGCCGGCCCTGGCGTATCTGCCAGCACGTATCCGCATTACCCAGCCAAACGGCGACTTCATTGACCAGCAGTGGCGGTCAACCGGTACGCCTTGAACGCCGTTGCAGTAAGGGCAGCGGACTTGAAATGGCCAAAACCGTTGCCAATTGCAGGTCAATGAAGTTCAGGGAGAATGACCCATGCGCATGCTTTACGACTCCGACAGTTTTTGTGTAACCCACATGCTGGCCAATGCCCCGCTGCTCGGCCAGCAGACGCAGGAGGTCGTGTCGGAACAGGAAAAGCCGGTACCCTCGATGGCGCGGCACGGCTTCGAGATCATCGACAAGCGGGTCGGCAAGGAGGTGTATCTGGACGGCTCCTGGGCCGAACTGTTCCAGCAGCAGATCGCCGCCTGGCAAGTGCGTACTCCCACCCAGGAAGAGGTCGAGGACACGCTCGAAGGTTACGCCGAACTGGCGCAAAACCCGGTCGTGGTGCACTGAGGCATCCCGGCTACCACCGACCGGCGCACACCGCATCAGCTGTGTTGCGACGCTGGCGATTGCGCATCGGCGCTCTATTCCTGATTACTTTGCTGAGCGCCTGTGCCAGCAGCGTGCCCGGTAGCTTCCAACGCGTAGCCGCGTTGCCACCTGCCGATGTGATCCTGCTCGGCGAGCAACACGACGCACCCGAGCACCAGGCGCTGCAACGTGCAGCCGTGATGGAGCTGGTGCAACGGGGCCAACTGGCAGCACTGGCGCTGGAAATGGCCGACCAGGGAATGTCCACCAAAGGTTTGCCGCCGGCTGCGTCCGAAGCTGCCGTGCAGCAGGCCCTGGCCTGGGACACGACCGGGTGGGACTGGGCTCGCTACGGCCCGGTCGTAATGGCTGCGGTAAGGCGAGGAGTGCCAGTGCTGGGCGCGAATCTGCCACGCAGCGCCATGCGCTCGGCGATGGCCGACACCACGCTGGACCAGCGCCTGACCGCCCGCGCGCTGGAGCAGCAGCGCGACGCTATCCGCAGCGGCCATTGCGATATGTTGCCGCAAACGCAGATTGCGCCGATGGCACGTATACAGATCGCGCGCGACGCGGCCATGGCATCGACGGTCATCGCGGCCGCCGAGCCTGGGAAAACCGTGCTGCTGATCGCCGGTGGCGCACATGTGCTGCGGGACCTGGGCATACCCACCCATCTGCCCGCGAGCTTGCGCTCACACGTGGTGCTGGCGGTGGCGGGTGAGTCTGAACGCGCGGCGCGCGGCGGTTTTGACACCGTGTGGCGCACGGCGGCATTGCCGCCAAAGGACTATTGCGCCGAGCTCAAGCTCAAAATGCGGCCCTGAGACGGCGCAGCTCCGGCTCAGGCCGCGGCGTAGACACAAAACACGCCGTCCGGCTGCGTCGACGTGCTGTAGTGGCGGTCGTGCGTGAAAAACACCTCGCGGATGCGCCCACGGACCACCAGTGTGGCCAGGGTGTCCTTGAAGCCCAGCGGCTCGAACACTTCCAGCTTAACGGTGAACGCAAAAGGTGCCCCCGGCTTGAGCAGGCGAAACAATCCGTCCAGGCAGCGTGCATCCACGTGGCCATGGGTAAAGATGCCACACCCCAAAGCCCCGTCGTAGCTGGCGCTGGCAACCGCAAGCGGGGCATGCAGGTCGGCATGGACGAAATTGCGGTAAACACCGCGGCGTGCCGCTACCTCCATCATTTCGGGCGACACGTCGAGCCCGTCGATCACCGTAAAACCATGGCCGGCCAGGCTCTGGCCCGCAAGTCCGGTACCGCAGCCCACGTCCAGCACGGCAGCATGCCGGTTTTCCATGTGGCGCGCCAACAACTCGGCCACCGTCGCCGGCGACTGGTAGTTCAGGCCCTGCAACATGGTCTGGTCGTAGGTCTCGGCCCAGTCCCGGTAGAGCGCGCGGGACTGTTCGTTGTTCTCCAGCCCGTACGCCCGCTCCAGCAATTTTGCAGCCTCGACGCTGACGCCCTGGGGAATCTTCTTTTCGGTACTGCCCATGGTGGTAGTGTATGGCTGGTAAGTGATCGCGTGGTTGTGTCTTGGGCGACGTGGGCTCTGCTGTTTCTGCTGATCAGGTTGAGGAGTGCATGACTGCGCCGATGAGAGCGGAAGCCAGCAGAAAGAACGTAGGGATCACCGTCAGCAGAAAGCCAACTTTCCGCTTGGTCGGGTCTGCAATGTATGAACGCCGGTAGACAAACCGACCGATCAGGTACATCAAACCGACACCAGCAACAAGGGCGTTCGACCAGTATTGTCCGGCGATAAAGAGTGCCGGCGGGAAGCCTGCCAAATGCTCCAAGGTGTTCACATGGACACGGAAGGTACGTTCGGAGTGTCCATTGCCGGTAACGGCAGGTGCCTTGACGCCGTACTTGGCCCTCGCTCGTCCAACAAGGGTGCCGAACGAAAAAAAGTAGTAGAGCAACATTGCAACGATGTGGACGTATTTCCTGGGCTCTTGGCGAACTCCCACCAGGGGCGCGGCAGTTCGCCGTTCATGAAGTGCGTAACCGACAAGACGACATTGATGACGCATGGATCGTGGCGATGCCCTGTTTTACGGCAAAGCCATCCATGCATATCAAATGGCCACTCCCCCGCAAGAAAATAGGTTCATGGCTTCCGGTCCGCTGGATGGTTAACTCCATCATTTGTAGGAATGTCTGGAATCAGAAATGGATTTATTCCTTCCAGGCATCCGACGTTGTAGCCGTACTGATCCGGAAAGGAGCGTCGCTGATGATGCGTGTAGATGCCGCAGTTCGCGCAGAAGAAGTGTTTTGCGACTCCCGTATTGAACTGGTAGAGCCTGAGGTCTGACTCACCCTGAAGGATCTTGAGTCCAGCGAGCGTTACCGAGGCGACAACCGCACCCTTCCTGCGGCAGATTGAGCAGTCACAGCGGCGCGGATTAACTATTCCGTCTGGCAGATCGAGTTCAAGCACGACCTTGCCGCAGTGACATGAAAACCGATGTTTGGGATGGATGGCAACGCCACCGACGGTCTTGATCAACTGTGGATTTCCCGAGTTACTTGTTCCTGACAATCTCAACGGTGATTCCACTGTGCATTCGGGACCAGTCCAGGAACCAGCGGGTTGAGGGCATCGCATGGCATTGATTTGCCAGGCTCCTTTACCGTGTAGCAGCGCTGGTTATGACATCGCCTCCTCCTGTCGCTGAAGGCGGGTTGCTCGGTCAGGCCCGCAAACGGTTGCACTACATGCTCGACAGCCATCGCAACCTCAATCCGCCTTGATATTCAGCTCCTTTGCCAGACTCCCATATCGCTGGTTATCCGCCTTCATGAAGTCGCCCAGCACCTGCGGCGTGCCGCCCAGCACCTCAATGCCGGCGGCGGTCAACTTGTCGCGCACATCGGCCATCTTGAGCACCTCGTTCACCTCGGTGTTGATACGCATGATGGCGGCAGCGGGCGTGCCGCTGGGAGCAAAGATGCCATACCAGGCGTTTACCTCCACATTCGGCACACCCTGTTCGGTGGCGGTGGGCACCGTCGGCAGCAGCGCCGAGCGCGCTTTCTCGGTCACCGCCAGTGGCACCAGTTTACCGGCCTTGATATGCGGCACAGCGCCGCCAAGGCTGACATACAGGAGCTTGACCTCACCACTGAGCACGGCGGTGATGGACGGTGCGACGCCACGGTACGGGACGTGCAGCAGGTCGACCTGGGCGGATTTCTTGAGCATCTCGCCCGCAAAGTGCATCGGCGAGCCGTTGCCCGCGCTGCCATACGCAATGCCCGGCGACTTGCGTGCCGCGTCCAGCGCCGCCTTGAGCGTGGTCACACCAAGCTGCGGGTTGGCCACCAGTACCAGCGGCGTGGTAGCGGGGGCGATCACCGGCACCAGATCCTTTTGCACATCGATGCCGCCACCCGCGCCGGGCGGCAATACGTGGGGCGAGATCACCATGGTGTTCGGTGTGAGCAGCAGGGTGTGGCCGTCTGGCGCCGACTTGGCCACGGCGCTGGCACCAAGCAGGGCACCGGCGCCAGGTTTGTTCTCCACGATCACCGCCTGGCCCAAACGCGGTGCGAGTTTTTCGGCAATGATGCGCGCCGTCAGGTCCGGTCCACCGCCAGCCGGAAAGGGCACGACGATGGTGATGCCTTTGGACGGAAAGGCTGCCTGCGCCATGCCTGTCGGGGAAACCGTGGCTGCGCTCACCGCAAGCAGAAGGGCCGTCAGCCCGCGCGCTGCGCCGCAGCGGCTAATAGTCGATGTAACCATGGAAGCTCCTGTCGTGGTTGGTGAATTGATCAATCGTTGTGGCTTCAGAAAACACTGTTGAATGAGCCGCCGTCGAGCAGCAGGCTCTGGCCATTGATGTAACCGGCGTGGGCGCTACACAAAAAAGCGCAGGCGGCGCCAAACTCTTCTGGTCGGCCCAGGCGCCGTGCCGGGTGCTTTGCGATCCGCGCCTCGCGCACCGCCTGCACATCCTTCCCTTCGCGCTTGGCCTGCGCAGCAAAGTTACCGGCCAGGCGCGCCGTGTCAAAGGTACCCGGCAAGATATTGTTGATGGTCACGCCGCGCGCCACCGTGCTGCGCGCCAGGCCAGCGACGAAGCCGGTCAAGCCACAACGCGCGCCTGTGCTCAAGCCCAGACCATCGACCGGTGCCTTCACGGCGCTCGATGTAATGTTGACGATGCGCCCAAAACCACGCTCCATCATGCCGTCCACCAGCTGTCGGATGATGGCAATCGGCGCGAGCATGTTGGCGTCCAGCGCAGCAATCCAGGTTTCGCGTTCCCATTGGCGGAAGTCGCCCGGTGGCGGGCCGCCTGCATTGGTGATGACGATGTCGAATGACGGGTGCGCCGCGAAGATGCGCGCGCGGCCGACCTCGGTGGCCACATCAGCAGCCACCCAATGCACCGGCGCACGGGCGTTTGCGGTGAGCGCTGCGGCAGCCTCACGCAGTGGCGCTTCGGTGCGCGCCACGATTACCAGTTCCACACCTTCGGCCGCCAGCGCCTGCGCGCAGGCCAGCCCGAGACCGGCGCTGGCCCCACATACCAGAGCCTTGCGGCCGGCGATGCCCATGTCCATGACTTGTTGCCTCCGGTCCGACTGCTGGTTGAAGGGTCAGCGCGCCGCAATGGCAGGAGCAGTTGTAGCTGCCGCAGCCCGCGCCGCCAACTGCTTCTGCGCCATCGCCTGCATCGTCTTGCGCAGGCGCGAGAGGCCCACGTCGTGCTCGTACAGGTGCTCGCGCTGGTTCGCGTCGGGCTCCATGGTCTCCAGCATCACGCGGTCCTGCTCCAGCACCACCCAATGGCGTGCTTCAAGCCGGTTGCGGTACAAAAAGCGCCACGTGTCGCGCTGCCAGCCATCCACCTTGCGGCAGCGCCAGTGGAAGACGGCGCTCAAGTTCGGCGCAATCGGCGTGTAGCCGCCGATGATGCCGAAGCTACCGCCGGGGCCACCGGTCTTGGGATAGGGGATGGCAAGACGCAGCCAGTGGGTACCGGTGTCGCCAAACTCGGTCCAGTCGAAGTTCACGTCGCGCTGGCCGTCCTTTTCGAACATGAAGCCGTGCTCTGTCTTGCGCAGCTTGAACTTGGCGCTGATGTCGCCCTCGGCCATCGAATGCGACTGCTTGTGCACAAACGTGCCGTGCATGGGGTCCATCACGTTGTCAATCACATACCGGTAATCGCCGCGCCACTCGGTGTAGCACAGGAAGCTGCTCCAGGCCGGGTCGGACAACTCATCCGGCAGCAGCAGCGGCGGCGCGCTGTCCACATATGGCGCAAAGCTGTTGTACAGCCAGATCGCGCCATGCCGGTCCTGCACATGGAAGGAACGTGCGGCGCGCTGCCCTTCCAGCGTGCAGCCGGGGCTGGCCGGCACCTTGGTCACCGTGCCGTCGCAGCGCACCTCGATGCCGTGGTAGGGGCAGGCTAGCCGGTCTCCAAGATTGACACCCATGGAAAGCGGCGCGCCACGGTGCGGGCAATGGTCTTCCAGCGCGTGGATGGTGCCGGCTGCGTCGCGCCACAGAGCAATCTTGTAGCCCAGGCGGCGCATCGATACCGGGCGCTCCTTGACGAACGACGAGGGGCAGATCGGGTACCAGAGGTCATGCAGCCCGCGCTCAAGCAGGGCGTCCACAGGTGAAGTGGTGTTGCCGTTGTTCATGTTATTCCCCCAGGGTCTTGATCACGGATTGATAGGTTTCGGCGGTCCACGGCTGGCCGTTGGGGCCCGGCGGCCCGGATTTGTTGAGGTGGACCAACAAGGCCTCCAGTTCCCAATGGCCGGCGCCGAAGGCGCGCTCGATGGCGTCACCGAGCAGGTCTTCATAACTGGTGGGATTGCGTGGGCGCGCCTGGTGCGGGTCCAGGTAACGCTCGGGGATTACTTGGATCATCTGCATGGTTCTCACTCCTTCTTCTCAGTCAGAAATTTGCCGCTCGCCTGGGCGTTCGGCTGGCGCCGGGAATGGCCGTCGATGCCACCGTCAATCGCCCATTCAGCGAACATGGTCGGCCCTGGCTCGAAGCTGCGCTCCTGCCAGTTGGCGGTGAGGTGGTCTTCGTCGGCGTTGTATTCGATCAGCCCACCACAAGGGTTCTCGAAGTACCAGAAAAACGCGCTCGAGACCGGATGCCGTCCCGGCCCAAGCTGGGTCTTCCAGCCGCAGCGGCCCATGTGCAGGCCGCCGCCAAAAACCTCGTGGATGTCGCGCACGGTAAACGCCACATGGTTCAGCCCCGGCTTCTTGCCAGGCAGGCTGAGCAGGAACAGGTCGTGGTGGCCAGCCTGCGGCGCGCAGCGCAGGAACACGCCACGCCCCGGATACCGGTCCGACGCAACAAACCCGAGCCCCGCGTAGAACGCCTCCATGGCGTCGAGCCGGTCGGTGAAGAACACCACATGGCCGATCTCCACCGGCTGCGCCCGCTCGTACACCGGCGAAGGCGTGTCGACGCGTTGCACATTGCCATACGGATTGGTCGGCACGCCTTTTACATCGGTGGGCCGCTTGCTGCTGCGCTGGAACACCAGGCGCAGGCCATGCGGGTCGAGCGCGCGCACGCTGCCATCGACAGCGCGCCGGTCTTCAAATCCTGTTGCGCCGCTTAGTGCCTCGGCCAGTGCGGAGAGCCCATCGTCACTTTCCACGCCCCAGACCACTTCGCGCAGCGTGGGTCCTGGCTCCATGGCTGGCGACAGCCCGGCGTCGTCGGGCCGACGCACCCGCACCTGTGCGCCGTTGAGCGTCTCCCAGACCTGCTGCGCGACATCGTCGGCGACAAGCTTCAGGCCCCAGTCGCCAAAAAAGCGGCGCGCGTCGTCCCAGCGCTCGGTGGAATAGGTGATGGCGTCGATGCCCTCAATCACGGTGCTCTGCGTCATGGTGCGGTGCTCCAAGGCATGGGGGACTCGTTCAAGCCCCAATAAAAGCTCTTCTGGCTGGTGTATTCAAGAATGCCCAGACGGCCTTTTTCGCGCCCGGTGCCACTCATCTTTACGCCGCCAAATGGCGTGCTCACCGAGAACAGCTTGTAGGTGTTGACCCACACCGTTCCAGTCTGCAGCGCGCTGCCGATGCGCCAGGCGGTTTTGTAGTCGCGCGTCCAGATGCCAGAGGCCAGGCCGAACACGTTGTCGTTGCATTGCGCCAGCAAGTCGGCCTCGTCGCTCCATGGCAACAACGCCAGCACCGGGCCAAAGATTTCTTCCTGGCACATGCGCGCGCTGTTGGACAAGCCCTCGAACACCGTGGGCAGGTAATAACTGCCCTTGTCGAACAAGACGCCCTGCGGCCGCGCGCCGCCGGTCAGCACGCTGCCGCCTTCTGTTCGCCCGAGTTCCACGTAGCGCTCAACACTTGCACGGTGGCTCTGGCTGACCAGCGGCCCCACCTGCGTGGCTTCGTTCGCCGGGTCGCCCACCCGCAGCGCCTGGGCGCCGGCGAGCAGGCGCGCCCTGAATTTTTCGTACACACTCGCATGCACAAACGCGCGCGAGCCGGCGATGCAGGATTCACCCGAAGAGCTGAAGATGCCGTACAACACTCCGGCAACGGCGTGTTCCAGATCGGCGTCGGCGCACACGATGGTGGGTGATTTGCCGCCCAGCTCAAGCGAGGTCGGCATGAGTTTTTCCGCCGCCAGCCGTTGGATACCCATGCCCACGGTGGTGCCGCCGGTAAAGGCAATGCGTTTGATCAACGGGTGCTTCACCAAGGCGTCGCCCACGATGGAACCCTTGCCCGGCAAGACGCTGATGATGCCGTCGGGCACGCCGGCCTGTTGCGCGATGCGCGCCAGCTCGATCGCCATGCGTGGTGTGATCTCGGCCGGCTTGAACACCACGGCGCAACCGGCCGCCAGCGCCGGAGCGAGTTTTTGCGCCTCGCTGGCGATCGGTGAATTCCATGGCGTGATGGCCCCCACCACGCCCAGCGGCTCGTGCACACTCATGGTCAGGTAGTCACCGCGCGCCGGTGTTAACTGGTCTTCCCAAGTCTCGCAGGCGGCCGCAAAAAACTGAAAGGTTCCTGCCGCACTCGCCACCAGAGCGCGCGTCTCCTTGATCGGTTTGCCGTTGTCCAGCCGCTGCAGTTGCGCCAGTTCTTCGGCGCGCTCGCGGATGCCGGCAGCAATGCGGTGTAACTGCGCGGCGCGTTCGTGGCGTTTGAGGCCAGCCCAGTTACCGCGCTGACGCGCCAATTCGGCCGACTGTACGGCTTCGTCCACATCCGCCGCCGTGGCGGCATGCAGCGCCGCGACGCTGCTGCCGTCGGCCGGGTATTCGGTCTCATACAGGGGGCCGCTGGCGTCGCGCCATTGGCCGGCAATCAGGGTCTGGATTCTTTCCGTCATCCGCTGCTTTCAGATGGTGACCGCCGCCACGCTGTTTTCCAGAAAACGCAGCGCCGACAACACGGTCAGCGCCGAGGTCTTGGGGTTGTCGGCCAGCGGCTTGCCGCGCATCGTGATCTGCATCGCGCCGAACGCACCGCGCACGTCGATCTCATGAATGTTCTCGCTCACTCCCGGGTCGGCTACCAGGCGCACACGGGTGGCGTCCAGCCCGAGTCCGGCCAGGGAAATCGTCGCGGCCACGTTGGCGTTCTTGGGATACAGGCGTGCGGCTTCGCGCGCGCTGGCGTCCAGGATCACAAACGGCGCGGTCAGTGCCGCGAGGTCCACCAGGTCCTGCGCTGGCGTACCGCGCCAACCCAGCGGTGGCTTGCGTCCGGTATAGGTGACCGCGTCGAGCCCGGCCAGGCGCGCTGCAGCGACCGCGTCGACGCCACCGATCGCGCCGGGCAACAGATGCAGTTGCGTGCCGCCACGGCTGGCCGCGTCGGCCAGTTGTTCCGCAAGACCCGGCTCGGACAGGGCTCCCACCGACAACACGGCACATTGCACCCCCCGCCCCAGCGCCGGCAAGACGTGGGCCAGCAAGGCAGCGTGGCCGGCACATTCCAGCAGCAACGTGGTGTCGGCAGGTACCTCGCTGCAAACCCGGACGACGTCTCCCAGTTCGGCCTGGACCCGGGCCACGCTGCCCGGTGGCACCACGACGGTAACCACACGCAGCGCCTTGTGACCGCGCAGGCGCTGGACCAGCGCGCGCCCGATGGCGCCAAACCCGACCAGGGTGACGGTGCGCATCTAGTCCTTCTTCAGGATCGGGCCGGCAAACTTGGCTGCAAACGGCCCCCAGGCCGGCATGTCCACCTCGACCAGCACCGGCCCCGGCAAAGCCAGTGCCTCCGACAGCGTGGCCTTGGTTCGGGCCGGGTCGGCGAGGCGGAAGTGCGCGACCTTGAGGCTGGCACACAGCGCTGCAAAGTCGGGATTGACGAGGTCTACATAACAATGGCGGCTGCCGTAGATGTCGTCCTGGATGTTCTTGATGACGCCATAACAGCTGTCGTTCATGAGCAGGATCAACACGTCGGCCTTCTCCTGGGCGGCACAAGCCAGCTCGCCGAGGTTAAGCATGAAGCCACCGTCGCCCACCAGCAGCACGGTCTTGCGGCCCAGAGCGTGGGTGCTGTCGGCCACGGCGGTACCAATGGCCATGGCCAACCCCTGCCCGATACCGCCGCCGAGGGCATGCACACCCGCGCGCGAATGGTCCAGCACCGGGCAACGGTTGCCCCACATGCTGTTGGACAAAGTGATGTCGCGCACCCACCAGCAG
>JAJAZK010000278.1 GCA_026785765.1 Rhodoferax sp.
GCGGTGGCCCGAGCAAGCGCCGCCTGAGTGTGGGCCTGGACCGCGACCGGCTGGCGATGCTGCTGGCGGTGTTGCACCGCCACGCCGGTGTGGCCTGCATGGACCAGGATGTTTTCGTCAACGCGGTTGGCGGTGTGCGCATCAGCGAACCTGCGGCCGACCTGGCCGTGCTGCTGGCGATCACCTCGTCGCTGCGCAGCAAACCGCTGCCGAAAGGGTTTTTCGCTTTTGGCGAGGTCGGGCTGGCGGGTGAGGTGCGCCCGGCGCCGCGCGGTCAGGAGCGTTTGAAGGAGGCCGCCAAGCTGGGGTTTTCAGTGGCCGTCGTGCCTAAAGCCAACGCCCCCAAGAAACCGGTGGAAGGCCTCACCATTCATGCCGTGGAGCGTGTGGAGCAGGCGCTGGAGGTGGTGCGCGGGCTTTCCTGAGGCGGCTTGCAAGGCGAACTCGCTCCTGCGCGAAAATGCCCGGCAGTCACGCTTCGGCCGTAGCTGCAGCGGCACCGTCCATTGACCGGAGAATCCAATTTTCAGCCCGCGTTTTCAGTCCCTGTTGTCCCGGGTCGGTGTGCCCGTGCTCGGCGCCGCCGCGGTCGCTCTGGCGTACCGTTCCTATGGCTGGGCCGGCGTGGCGGTGGTAGTCACGGCGCTCGTGATGTGGGCGCTGTTGCACTTCAACCGCATGCTGCAGGTGCTCAAACGTGCGGCGAACCGTCCGATCGGGTCCGTCGCCAGTGCGGTCATGCTCAATGCCAAGTTGCGCCCGGGTGTGACCCTGCTGCACGTGGTGGCGATGACACGGGCACTCGGGGAATTGCGCACGGAGCAGGAGGTGCAGCCCGAGGTGTACCGCTGGACCGACAACACCCAGTCGCATGTGACGTGCGAGTTCACTGGCGGCAAGCTGCGCAAGTGGGCGCTGTGGCGCCCCGACCCGACCCGGATCGCCCCTTAAAATTGTGTTTCCTGCAAGCTCTTTTTTGCCCAACCCCTAGGAATTGATATGACCGCCCTACCCCCCTCGATGGCCGACCGCGATGGCAAGATCTGGATGGATGGCCAGATGGTGGAATGGCGCGACGCCAAGATCCACGTGCTGACCCACACGCTGCATTACGGCTGCGGTGCCTTCGAAGGTGTGCGCGCCTACAACACCGTCGACGGGACGGCGATATTCCGCCTCAAGGAGCACACCGAACGGCTGTTCAACAGCGCGAAGATTCTGCGCATGCAGATCCCGTTCACGCAGGAACAGGTGATGCAGGCGCAAAAGGATGTGGTGCGCGAGAACAAGCTGGAGAGTTGTTACTTGCGCCCTTTGACGTGGATTGGCTCGCAGAAACTTGGCGTCAGCCCCAAGGGCAATACGATCCACCTGATGGTCGCGGCTTGGCCCTGGGGTGCCTACCTGGGCGAAGACGGTCTCAAAAACGGCATCCGCGTGAAGATCTCAAGCTACACCCGCCACCATGTCAACATCACCATGACCCAGGCCAAGGCGGTCAGCAACTACACCAATTCAATTCTGGCCAACATGGAGGCCACCGACGACGGTTATGACGAGGCCATGCTGCTGGATGCAAACGGGTTTGTGTCCGAGGGCGCCGGCGAAAACCTCTTTGTCATCAAGGACGGCGTTGTCTACACGCCGGATATGTCGGCCGGCGCGCTGAATGGCATCACCCGCAATGCCGTCATGCACATCTGCAAGGACCTGGGGCTGGAGCTGGTGCAAAAGCGCATCACCCGCGACGAGGTCTATATCTGTGACGAGGCGTTTTTCACGGGTACCGCCGCCGAGGTCACGCCAATCCGCGAACTGGACCGGATCCCGCTCGGCGCGGGCACTCGCGGCCCGCTCACGGAGAAGATCCAGAGCGCGTTCTTCGATATCGTGAACGGTCGCAACCCGAAATACTCGGCTTGTCTGAGCAAAGTCTGATATGGGCAAAAGCGCGAACATCGAGTTGCTGGCAACGGATCTGAATGCGCAGGGTGGGGTGTTCTGTCCCAGCCCCAAGGCCGATATGAAGATCTGGAACAGCCACCCCAAGGTCTATCTCGATGTGGCCCATACCGGCCGGGCCAAGTGTCCGTATTGCGGCACGGTCTACGCGCTCAAGGCGGGGGAGCATTTCGACGCCCACCACTGAGCGCTGGCGTCCGCCCCGGCGCGGGTCCGATCAAAACCCTGGCGGGCGGCTAGTCTTCGCTGGTCCACTCCACCTGCACGCCCAGACTGCGCAGGTTCTCCACGAAGCGTGGATGGGCGCGCCGGATCGGAGTGGCATTGCGGATTTCCGAGCGCCCCGGAATGCTGGCAGCCACCATGAACAGCGCGATCGCCACCCGGATGATGTAGGGGCTTTCCACCACCGCGGGAGACAGTGTTGCGCCGCCAAAGGTGATTAGGCGGTGCGGGTCGGACTGGAATACATGGGCGCCGAATTTGGACAGTTCGCCAGACCAGCCCAGGGCGCCGTCGTACACCTTGTTCCAGAACAGCGCATTGCCTTGCGCGCAGACGCCCAGGGCAATGAAGATCGGCAGCAAATCCGCCGGCACATACGGCCAGGGCGCTGCCTCCACCTTGGTCAGCACATTGCTGGTGAACGGTGTCTGCACCTTGAGCGGCCCGGCGCAGCGGGCGTGCGACCAGCCGTCCACATGGGTGATCTGCACGCCAAACTTTTCGAAGGTGCGGTCAATCAACGGAAAGTTGTCGGGCGCGCTATTGCGCACCACCACATCACCGCCGGTGATCGCGCCCAACGCCAGAAAAGTGGTGATCTCGTGGAAGTCCTCGTCGAAGCGGAACTCGCAACCACCGAGCGGGGCGCCACCATGTACGGTAACTCTAGAGGTGCCGATACCCTCGATGCGCACGCCAATCATCGTCATGAATCGGCAAAACTCCTGCACGTGCGGCTCTGACGCGGCGTTCGTCAGCACCGACGTGCCATTGGCCGTGGCTGCACACAACACGAAGTTCTCGGTCGTCGTAACGGATGCATAGTCCAGCCAATGCCGATTCGGCTTGAGGCCTCCGGCGCAGCGCACCAGCAGCGAGCCCTCCGCGCGTTCGATGGTGCTGCCGAAACGGCGGAACACATCCACATGCGGATCGATTTCGCGCACCCCCAGCGTGCAGCCCTTCACGTTGTCTTCCAGCCGCGCCACACCAAAACGCGCCAGCAGGGGCGGCACCAGCATGATCGACGAGCGCATTTCCTCCGGCAGTCGGTGCTGTGCCGCGTCGAACACTGTTTCCCGGTGGTGCAGCTCAAGGACACCACTGGCGAGGTCCATCTGCACCTGGCTGCCCAGCGTGCGAAAGATATCCAAGATCTTTCGCACGTCGGTGATGTCGGGTACGCCCAGCAGCCGCAATGGTTCCATGGTCAACAAGGTGGCGCACAAAATCGGGAGCACGGCGTTCTTGTTGGCAGACGGCGTGATGCGCCCGCGTAGGGGCGTGCCGCCATGGACGACGAGATTGGACATGGAGATTATTTGGGAAGATGGTTTGCCACAGGAGCGGCGGCAACCCCAACTGTACCTACTGGCGCACCTGAGTTGCCCGCGAGAAGCCTGTGCGGGCAAAAAAAAGCCACCTTGCGGTGGCTTTGAAAGTCCTCAAAAGGACGTCGTTGGAGACCCTGAATCAACTGTGGACGGTGGTCTTTGAGCCACTCGGCACCGATAAGCTGTGACAGCAGTCAGAGACACTGTATCGGCGGCATGCCGACTTGGCCATAGCCCATTTGGGGGAGCAATGAGCTTTCTCGATGATCCGGTATTTTTTGGGGTCTGGCGGTCATCGTCACCAGGATGCTTGGCGGCCCATCGGCAAACGTGCCTCAAAACAGGCCCCGCTGCCGCTGGGTTCCACGCAGCGCACGCTGCCGCCGTGGCGCTGTGCAATAGAGCGGACCAGGGCCAGACCGAGCCCCACACCCCCGTCGCGTTCGGTGGCGCCTGGCAGTCGGTAGAACGGCTCAAAGATGCGCTCGCGCAATGCTGCGGGCACCCCTGGCCCGTCGTCGCACACGGTCAAGACCATCGTGGCGCCATCGATGGCAAGTGTTGCCGTTACGGCGCCCGCACCATGGCGGCGGGCGTTTTCCAGCAGGTTGCGCAGCATGCGGCGCAACAGCCGGGACACGCCTTGCACGACCAGCGCTGGCGGCGGTGCAGGCGCCGATAGCTGCGCGTCCCATGCGGCGCATTCCTCTGCCAGCAGCCCGACCATATCGACCGGCTCGACCGTGCCCAGGTCGGTTGCGCTGGCATCGAGCCGGCTGGCCAACAGGATTTCGTCGATCAACTGGTCCAGCTCCTGGATATTGCGGACGATTTCCTCGCCCAGTGCCATGCCCGGATTGGATGCCATCAACTCCAGGGCCATGCGGATGCGGGTCAGCGGCGAGCGCAACTCGTGGGATGCATTCGCCAGCAGGGTCTTGTGGCTGAGCAACAAGGCCTGCACGCGTTGCGCAGCTACATTGAAGCCCTGTGCCAACGCTGCCACCTCATCCTGGCCGCCTTCGGGCAGGCGCTGCGACAGGTTGCCGTCGCCCCATTGGCGCACACCCTGCTCCAGCGCCTCCAGGCGTTTGGTGAGGCGGCGGATCACCGGATAACTGCCAATTGCCACTGCCAACGCCACCAGCGCCAGCATCCAGGCGTAGTTGATCGGAAAGCGCCGTGGCCCGGCCGCGCCCGGCGGCGCCATACCGGCCGGACGGTTGTCGCGGCGTGGCAATTGGACGGTGATGGTATTGCCATCGCGCAGGGTCACCAGGAACTCTGGCCCCTGCTCAGTGATGAGGACCGGTCGTGGCGGCGCCTGGCCGATCACCTCGCCGGCCGCATTGCGCAGCACAATCTCGCGCCCAGGTCGGTTGGCGCGTTCCGATTCCGCCTCCATCCGCGCCAGCCAGCCCGCCAGCAGGGCCAACAGCGCCACGGTACCGACAACGGCCAGCCAGATGCGCAGGTACAGGCGGTGGTGGAATGGGGGCTTCATGTGCAGGCAACGCCGCCGGGTGTGATCGGCCATCCGACGCGCGGGTGGTTGGCATTGCCTCTCACACGGTCAGTCCTGGTGCCGTGCGAAAACATAGCCGACGCTGCGCACCGTCAGGATGCGTTTCGGATTCTTCGGGTCGAGTTCGATGGCAGCCCGTATGCGGCCCATGTGGACGTCGATGGAGCGGTCAAACGCGTCAAGCTCGCGACCACGCACCGCTTCCATGATCTGGTCACGCGTCAGGACGCGGCCTGCGCGTTCGGCCAGCGCCAGCAGCAGGTCGAATTGGTAGGAGGTCAGCTCACAGCCCTTGCCAGCCACGGTGACGGTGCGCGCGTCGCGGTCGATTTCGAGTGAACCAAAACACATGCGCTGGGCAGCGGCGCTGGCGCCTGGCACGTGCCGCCGCAGGACGGCGCGGATGCGCGCCAGCAGTTCGCGCGGCTCAAACGGTTTCGGCAAATAGTCGTCGGCTCCCAGTTCCAGGCCTACGATGCGGTCCATCGAATCCCCCTTCGCGGTGAGCATCAGTACCGGCGTCTGGGCAACACTGCCGGGCAGGGCGCGGATGCGGCGGCAGACTTCAAGGCCGTCGATGTCAGGCAGCATGAGGTCAAGGATCACCAGCCGCGGCGGGTCGGTTGGCCCGGCCAGCCTGGACAGGCCCGCCAGACCGCATGCTGCATGGCTGACCTCGTAGCCGGACTGGCCAAGATACTGGCCGACCATCTGCGCCAGGCGCGCGTCGTCTTCGATCATCAACAAGCGGTCCAGCATGACGCCAGTTTATGGCCCGCCCTGCAAGATGGGTTGGCGACCGGGTAAAGAAAAGTAAATGCCGCGTGCCTGCGGCGCAGTGTCAGTCGAGGGGGGGCTCGAGGGGCGCGCCGGTCGGCGCGGGCGGGGCGCCCCCGGCGGGCCGCCAGCTAAGCAGCAGTACAGGCAGCCCCACCAGGGCGGGCGCCCCGCAGAAGTGGGCGGAGGCGCAGTGGTGCACGTAAAGC
>JAJAZK010000279.1 GCA_026785765.1 Rhodoferax sp.
CATGGTCGGCCAGTGCGGTGCTGCCCTTGAGCACAATTCCGACCGCGCGCAGCATGGAGAAAAACTGTTCGGGTTGGGCGATGCCGGCGATCGCCCACATCGGCTTGCCGGGCCGACCCGGCGTTTCGCGCAAGTCCGACAACCCCACTTTGGCGCCATCGGCGCGCAGCGCGAAGGCGCCAAGGCGGCGGTGCACCCCATACCGGTTGGCGACAGCCAGCTTGCCAGAGTCCAGAACCATGTCGCAGTTGCGCGGCCACACTTCGCGCAATGGACCGGCGGGCAGCAACCAGCCGTTGCCAACACCCCGTTCGTCAAAAACGCAGATCTCCACATCGCGATGCAAGGCGTAGTGCTGCAAGCCATCATCACTGACCAGAATATCGACCCGGGGATGGCGCAGGCGCAATTGCCGGGCTGCTTCGACGCGGCTCCTGGCGACAAATACTGGAGCTCCGGTTTTGCGACGAATCAGAAGCGGCTCGTCGCCCACCTGCGCCACCGCACTGTCTGGCAGCACCTCCACGCAGTGGCTTGCGCTGCGACCATATCCGCGCGACAGGACGCCTGGCCGCAGACCATGTGCCGCCAGGTACCGCACCAGCTCTACCACGACCGGGGTCTTGCCGGCACCGCCAGCCACCAGGTTCCCAACGATGACGACCGGCAACTGCGCATGGTGTACTTGCAAAACGCCAGCGCGGTACAGAAAACTGCGCAGCGTGAAGATTGAGCCGTAGAGCCAGGAAAGTGGCCACAACAACATAGCCCAGGGGCCACGGCGAGCCCATTCGTCCTGCAGACCGGTCAACGGCCCCTTGCCCATGGCGTCAGCGTTGGGGCGCCTTGGCCGAAGGCTGGGTTGCAAATGTGAGCTGCGTCAAACCGGCCCTGCGCGCGGCCTCCATCACGGTGACTACCGCCTGGTGCTTGGCGCTGGCGTCCGCGTTGATGACGACCACTGTGTCTTTTCCTGCTTTGGCATTTGCAAGCATGGCGCTGGCGAGGGCCTCCGTACTGCGCCCCGCCACCAGCACCGAGTTGACGCCATAACTGCCATCACTCGCTACCGTGACCAGCAACTCTTTCGGATAGTCACGCTGCGCGTCCACGTCAGCCACCGGCAGTTTCAGTTGCAGTTCGGTGAATTTGCTGTAGGTCGTGGACAGCATCAGGAAAATCAGGATTACCAACAACACGTCAATGAACGGGATCAGATTGATCTCGGGCTCTTCGCGTTCGCGGTGGCGGAAATTCATGGGCTCTGGCGCATCGCGTTGAGGTGGCGCACCAGCCGCTCGGACGCGAGTTCCAGCGTTAGCAGGTGGCCGTCGACCTGGGCTCTGAAATAGCGCCAGAAAATGAGTGCTGGAATGGCAATGATCAGGCCGAACGCGGTGTTGTACAAAGCAATCGAAATGCCTTGCGCGAGTTGGGCCGGGTTACCGCCAGTGGAGCCGCTGCCTGGACTTTGTGAGCCAAATATCTCGATCATTCCGACGATGGTGCCGAACAAGCCCATCAATGGCGCGGCCGAAGCGATCGTGGCCAGGGCACTCAAATACCTCTCCAGTCGATGCGCGACCAGTCGGCCGCTGCCTTCCATGGTGGCGCGCAAGTCCGCTTCGCTGCAGCGCGGATTGGAGTTCAGCGCCCTGAAACCGCTTGCCAGCACCTCGCCCAGGGCAGAGTTGCGCTCCAGCTGAGCGACCATATCGGTCGATGGAATGCCATTGCGCGAAACCGTCAGCACTTCGTCGAGCAGACGAGGCGGCGCCACCTTGGAGGTCTTGAGGCTGATGAAGCGTTCGATCACCAGCGCAAGTGCGAGCACGGAACAGCCAATCAGCGGCCAGATCGGCCAGCCTGCAGCTTGTATGATTGAAAACAAAGGAGTTCTCCGCGCAACGGGGACTTGGAAAGCCGGTTGATTATGGCGTACCGCATGTGTAGCAGAACGTTCAGTGGTGACGGGTCGGCGTGACCCTGGGTAGCCCCCAGTTTTTGTGGATAAGTTTGTGCAAAACTGCTTCGTAAAGTCGTGCGCGGCCTGTAAACACGCGCTTTGGCGCGGTATTGATCAATTGGAAGGCAATATAGATGTCGATGAACCCGATAGCCTCTGGTAGATTGTTCCGGCGTCCGGCTGCCGACAACACCCATGGTGCGTCTTCGGGCCTACATGCTTGACGCAAAGACCAGGGTATGGCAAGTCGGCGCCCTTTGCCGGGCCATGGCCGACGCCCTCGATGCCCGTTTCAATCCGGTATCGGTCGTCGGCGAGATCACCGGTTTTTCGCGGGCCTTTAGCGGACACTGCTATTTTTCGATCAAGGACAGCAGCGGCCAACTGCGTTGCGTGATGTTCAAGCGCGCCGGTGCGCTGCTGGATTTCGACCCGCGTGATGGCGCATTGGTTGAGCTGAACGGGCGTTTGTCCGTTTACGAGCCGCGTGGAGACTTGCAACTGATTGCCGAGTCGATGCGCCAGGCCGGTGCCGGAGCGTTGTTTGAGCAGTTTTTGCAGACCAAGGCCAGGCTGCAGGATGCCGGGTTGTTCGATCCTGCGCGCAAGCGGCCACTGCCAGCCATGCCGCGTGGCATTGGCATCGTGACGTCGCTCGGGGCGGCGGCGCTGTACGACGTGGCAACTGCCTTGCAGCGGCGTGTGCCGCATATTCCGGTGGTTTTGGTTCCGGCCTCTGTTCAGGGTGCCACGGCACCGATGGAACTGGTCACGGCATTGCAGAAGTTGTCGGAGTTTGTTGCTGAGGCAGGAAAATACCCAATGCAGGTGGACGTGATTCTGCTGGTGCGCGGCGGTGGCTCACTGGAAGACTTGTGGGCGTTCAACGACGAGCGCCTGGCGCGCCAGATTGCGGCCAGTCCGATCCCCGTAGTCTGTGGTGTCGGGCATGAAACTGACTTGACGATCGCCGACATGGTTGCCGATTTGCGCGCACCCACACCCACCGCCGCAGCCGAGATGGTAGCGCCGCCACGGCAGGCCGGGCTGGATCTGCTGGACGCCATTCAGAAGCGGCTTGGCGATGCCCTGGGGGACGCGTTGGACCAGCAGTCGCAGCGGCTGGACCGCGCGGTGCTGCGTTTGGGGCGCCCGTCCGCACGTGCGGCGGCGCAACGGCAGCTTTTGCTGGCCCACCAGCGCCGCCTGCGCCTTGCCTTGGCGCAGGCAGCCCGCATGCGCCGTGCGCAACTGCAGATGCAGTCCCTCGGGCTGTCACGGTTGCGGGTCGGGGCGTTGGAGCGGGCAAGTGAACGCTTGATGCGGGCGCAACTCAAGCTGGACTTGCTGGACCCTGCGCTGGTGCTGCGCCGTGGTTACGCATGGTTGCAAGATACATCAGGACAAACCATTACCAGCCCGGCGCAAGCCCGGGTAGGCCAGCCGCTTCGCGCCACTTTGGCGGTCGGCAGTCTGGATTTGACCGTGCGCGCAACGTGCTGAGCAAACTTCCTACAATGCGATTTCCCCAACCTTTAGACGAGGATCCTATGGAACATACCCTGCCGGCACTGCCCTACGCGATCGACGCTTTGGCGCCGAATTACTCGCGTGAGACGCTCGAATTTCACCATGGCAAGCACCACAATGCCTATGTAGTGAACCTGAACAACCTGCAAAAGGGAACCGAGTTCGAATTCCTGACGCTGGAACAGATCGTCAAGAAAGCCACTGGCGGTGTCTACAACAACGCAGCGCAGATCTGGAACCACACGTTTTTCTGGAATTGCATGAAGCCTGCGGGCGGCGGTGAGCCAAGTGGCGCGCTGGCGGCTGCGATTGTTGCCAAATGGGGTTCCTACGCCGCGTTCAAGGAGGCGTTTGTCAAGTCCGCAGTTGGCAATTTCGGGTCCGGTTGGACCTGGCTGGTGAAAAAGGCCGATGGCAGCGTCGACATCGTCAATATGGGCGCCGCCGGAACTCCGCTCACGACCGGTGACAAGGCGCTGCTGACCGTCGATGTCTGGGAACATGCGTACTACATCGATTACCGCAACCTGCGGCCCAAGTATGTCGAGGCGTTTCTAGACAAATTGGTCAACTGGGAATTTGCCGAAGCAAACTTCGCCTGAACCTGCTCTGTCATAGGCGACCAAAGCCGGCCAAGCGCCGGCTTTTTGCATGATTTGGAAGCGCGCGCCAGCGAACCGTCAGCGCGAAGCCTGAAACGGCTTGCCGCTCAGCCGGTAACCGGCCTTGATGTTTTTCTTGCCAAACCAGCCTTGGTTCATCTCCAGCACAAAACGCACCGGTTTGGTGGAGCAATGTGACTCGGTGCTTTGGGGCTGCATGTCGGCCAGGTTGACGATGGTGCCGTCGTCGGCGACAAAAGCAGCGGTCAGCGGCAAAAGCGTGTTCTTCATCCAGAAACACTGCTGAGTGGCTTGTTCGAAGACAAACAGCATGCCTTCGTGCTGGGGCATTTCGCGACGGAACATCAAGCCGATCTGGTGCTGTTCGGATGTCTCAGCGACCTGGGCGTCGATTTGATGCATCCCCGCCAGGATTTTCAACCGGGGCAACTGCATCTGTGGCTGACCTTGCGCTGACGCCGCAACCGTAGCGGTCATCAGGACCAGGACGGCGGCAAATGAACTGGGGTTCATGGTCTTATTGTGGGTCCAAAGCGAAAACGCCCGCAGGGCGGGCGTTTTCGGGTCGAAGGGCCTTGGCTTATTTCGTCGGCTCTGCTTTCTTAGGCCGCCGGCTTGGCGGCCATCTTGGCTTTCTTGGCCGCGGCTTTTTCTTCTTTCATCTTGGCGGCAGCCGCTTTCTTCTCGGCAGCCTTGGCCTTCTTCTCGGCAGCTTTTTCTTCTTTCATCTTGGCGGCTTCGGCCTTGGCATCTGGCTTGGCGGCTGCAACTGGCGCCGCTGCCGGTGCGGCGGCTTTGGCCGGTGCGGCGACTGCCGAAGCAGCTGCCTTTGCGGGTGCTGCGGTCTGGGCAAACGCGCCAGTGGCAAACAGGCCAGCAATCAAAAGCGCTAGAACTTTGTTCATTGTGATTTTCCTTGAGGTGTCGAGTCGGTGGTTTGGTTTCTTCCTGATTGGAAGCCCTACCGTAACGGCAGGCAGGCGTCAGTGGTTGACAAGGGGCGACACATTTTTGAAGCTAAAATTCCGGTCATCTCCTGCTCACTGGGTCCCAGAGCCTGGCAGGTGTACCAACATCCGGCCGTCAGCGCCGCATTCTGTGAGACAAACACCCATGTACCAGCACATCAAAGTCCCGACCAAGGGACAGAAGATAACCGTCAACGCGGATATGTCGCTGGATGTTCCAGACCAGCCGATCATTCCGTTTATTGAAGGTGATGGCACAGGGCTCGACATCACGCCAGTTATGCTGAAAGTGGTCGATGCTGCGGTTGCGAAAGCCTATGCAGGCAAGCGCCAGATCCATTGGATGGAGGTCTATGCGGGAGAAAAGTCAACCCAGGTCTACGGCCCGGATGTATGGCTGCCCGAAGAGACCCTGCACGCCGTACGCGACTATGTGGTGTCGATCAAGGGCCCGCTGACAACGCCCGTCGGCGGCGGCATCCGATCCTTGAACGTGGCGTTGCGGCAGGAGTTGGATCTGTATGTGTGCCTGCGCCCGATTCAGTATTTCAAGGGCGTGCCGTCGCCGGTAAAAGAGCCACACAAGACCAACATGGTGATCTTCCGCGAGAACTCCGAGGACATTTACGCCGGCATCGAGTTTGAGGCCGAATCCGACAAGGCCAAGAAGCTCATCAAGTTCCTGCAGGATGAGATGGGGGTCAAGAAGATACGTTTTCCGAATACGTCGGGCATCGGTATCAAGCCGGTGTCGCGCGAAGGCACGGAGCGGCTGGTCCGCAAGGCCTTGCAGTACACCATCGACAACGACAAGCCCAACCTGACGATCGTTCACAAGGGCAACATCATGAAATTCACGGAAGGCGGCTTCCGGGATTGGGCCTACGCACTCGCGCAGCGTGAGTTCGGCGCGCAACTCATCGATGGCGGCCCGTGGTGCAAGTTCAAGAATCCCAAGACTGGCCGAGACATCATTGTCAAGGACAGCATTGCGGATGCGTTCCTACAGCAAATCCTGTTGCGGCCAGCCGAGTACAGCGTGATCGCGACGTTGAATCTGAACGGTGACTACGTATCGGACGCGCTGGCTGCTCAGGTTGGCGGCATCGGTATCGCGCCCGGTGCCAACCTGAGCGACACGGTGGCGATGTTCGAGGCCACCCATGGCACGGCTCCCAAGTATGCTGGCAAGGACTATGTCAATCCGGGCTCGGAAATCCTTTCCGCCGAGATGATGCTGCGCCATATGGGCTGGGTGGAAGCGGCGGACCTGATCATCAGCTCAATGGAGAAGTCAATCGCCAGCAAGAAGGTGACATACGACTTTGCCCGCCTGATGGACGGCGCGACGCAGGTGAGCTGTTCTGGATTCGGTCAGGTGATGATTGACCACATGTGACAGGGTCGCAGGGCGTCCCGCTGCGCCCTAGCCAGGCTCTCCGCAAGCCTCGGATGGCTGGTTCGATCGGGGCCTGTTATTTTCTGATCCCCCACACCTTGGCGACGGCGAACGACGACCGCCAATAGTGATGGATCGACAGTCAGTAAATCGTCGGGGCGGGGGGCGGGCGGGCGGCGGCTTAGGCGATAGCCGTGCAGGCCCACGCGCTTTTCAGTTTGCGGCTTGAATGCGCAAAAATTGGCTCCATTTGACCTTGGCGTGGCAGCAAGCTGGGTGCGCCGATAGAATCGTTTCATGCCAATCAAGCAACCCGAGAAACCGCTCGTCCCGCCGACCAGACTGCCGCTACGCGACGAAGGCAACTCGGTGGTGCTGGAGCGCCGGACGCAGAAGGTCAAGCCGCCCCAGATGTACCAAGTGGTGGTACTCAACGACGATTACACGCCGATGGAGTTTGTGGTGGGCGTGATCCAGGAGTTCTTCAACAAGGATCTGGAAACGGCCACCCAGATCATGTTGAAGATCCATCTGGATGGGCGAGGTGTGTGCGGCGTTTATTCGAAGGATGTGGCGGCCACCAAGGTGGATCAGGTGCTGGAGGCTGCCAACAAGGCCGGCCATCCCTTGAAAGCACTCAGTGAGCCAGTCGAGTTGTAAGCGCGCGACGGTTAAGAGACCCAGGTTTGAAATCCGATTACAGTAGATCACACTAGCAAGGCACAAGGAAACCTCATGATTGCCCAGGAACTGGAAGTTAGCCTGCATATGGCGTTTGTCGAGGCGCGCCAGCAGCGCCACGAGTTCATTACCGTGGAGCATCTTCTGCTGGCCTTGCTGGACAACCCCAGCGCCGCCGAGGTGC